>CAJGCH010000106.1 GCA_904501845.1 uncultured Bacillaceae bacterium
ATCCACCAATCTTTCTTTGATGGGAAATACATATTGCCACCTTCCTTTCGTGGATGAGGATTTTTTCGCTAAAACCAAGTTTGATAGACGGCAGACTATGAAGCCCTAATCTAGTCAAAAATCAATTGAAATGTTATCGGTACGTACATACATGAAGGCGAATACAACAATCAACTCGTCAATATCTAAAAAACAGCCGCCGTGATTCTGATTTTCACTCTCCTCCTCTCCTATATTCGAAATGATTTCAAGAACTGCATGAATTCATTTATCTTCGCATCTCTGTCCTTCATAATGGCGTATGTACCAGCACTCGGCAGATTGGTTAATGTATGGCAAGGGACCTCCATGACGCTTCCCTCCAAGAGCTCCCTTCTGACGGTTGAAGCTGGCAGAAGGGAAACACCAAGTCCCTCGATGATAAATCGCTTCGTGATATGAATCTGCGATACTCTCATCATCTTCACCCTAGGATATTTCAAACGGATTTGCTTCTTTAATCCCTCCCAATACACCGGATGATTATCCGTAAGAAGAAGATTATTGGCGAGGATTTCCTCCTCATCAGGCAAGGCTCCCCTTTCAGCATCCATGCCATCATGCCGGGCAATCAAGAGTACCGGGTCGTTATAGAGGGTTTCGTAATGAACCTCCGAATGATTCGGAACCAAACAGGATAATCCTATATCTACCTGATCATTGTATACCTCACCTTCTATATCCACAGAATTGGTCACTTTTACCGAGACTTCCATTTGCGGATGCTTGATTATATATTTCTTCAGCACATAGGGAAGAATCGTATCTGCAACCAAGGGAGAGATGGCAATCACCAGCTTTGATGTGTAACGTTGCCGGAAGGATTGCATATCATCCATCCCCCGCTCGCAGTCATCAAGAATTCGCTTTGCATGGATGATGAATCTCCTTCCCTCCCTCGTCAGCTTAACCCGTTGGCGTTCTCTGTCAAACAGCTTAACCCCAAGCTCCTCTTCCAGATGATGAATATGTACGGTTACGGAAGGCTGTGATATATACAAAAGCTCGGCTGTCTTTCTGAAATTGCCGCATTCAGCCGCTGTCAGGAAAGTCTGTAGCCAAGCGAGCTCCATTTGGCCACCCCCTTTCATTGATAGAAAATACTAATCAACCCAATTAAATTTATTTAATATTCTTAATAACAAAAATTATATACAATAAATGTAAATACGAAAAGGGGTGGAGATGTGAAATATCCAGGATTAAAGGGCGTTATTGCTGCCGAGACGGAAATTAGCCATATTGACGGTGTAAAGGGAGAATTATGGTACAGAGGCTATGACGTTCGTGACATCCTCGAAGGCGCAACATTCGAGCAGATTGCCTATCTCCTTTGGAATGGGAATTTTCCGAGCGATGATGAGCTGGTCCGCTTGACGTCCTCATTGAAGGAAGCGAGAGAACTGGCCCCCTATATGCAGAAAATCATTGAACGATTGCCAAGAAACATGAACATGATGGAGGTTTTGCGCACCGTCATGTCCGCTGAAGGTGTTTCAGATTACCAGTGGAAACCAACTTCTGAACAGGCAATCCGGCTGACTGCGATTGTCCCTGTCATCATCGCCTGCCGCAAAAGAATGATAGAGAATAAGGAACCAATCCTTCCCGAACAGTCTTTCAACCATGTGGAAAATTATTTGTACATGCTGAGTGGAGCCAGCCCGACGAAAGCCCAAGTAAATGCCCTTGAATCCTATATGGTCTTAACGATGGAGCATGGGATGAACGCATCTGCCTTCGCAGCAAGGGTCACGGCCTCAACCGAATCGGATATGGTCTCTGGCATCACATCTGCCATTGGAACAATGAAGGGTCCTTTGCATGGCGGGGCTCCCATAGGCGTTATCCAGCTGCTTAATGATATTCAGGATGCAGGCGATCCGAGCGCCGTTCTGCAAAAGAAGCTAGCAAATAGAGAGAAGCTGATGGGCTTTGGCCATCGCATCTATAAAACGCATGACCCAAGAGCCTTAGCGCTTAAGGAACGCTTGCTCCCATTCATGGGAAATGACCCCTGGCTTGACCTCGCCATTGAAGTCGAGGAAACAGCCATTGAGATGTTGAAGGAATGGAGGCCAAACAGAGCCCTATACACGAATGTTGAATTTTACGCCGCAGCCATCATGAAGGCGATTGACATGGATCCGCAGCTTTTTACTCCAACCTTCACCGCAAGCCGCATGGTCGGCTGGACCGCCCATATCTTAGAGCAGGCGCAAAATAATACGATCTTCAGACCTGAATCACACTTTAGCGGTACACCGCGAAAATTGCCTCAACAATGATTAAAAGCATGCTTTCCTTTATGCGAAAGCATGCTATTTTATATTCACTACTTTATGGGAGAGAATGAGAGATTATGGTAAACTAAAACTATCAGTTTTTACCATTCTAATAAGGAGATGACATGTTGAGATTTGTATTAGAATTAGTTCGTATACTGGCTATATTTCTCATTCTAGGTGCATTGTTAAGCAGTTTGGCAGTGGCTATTTATGCAGTTCTGGGCATCAATCTGGATAATACGAATGGCGGTTTTTTAGTAGGGAGCGCCATTTTGATCTTTCTCTTTGTTTTGTACAGGAACAAACTTCAGTTTTCCGGTTTTTATAAAGGAAAAGGAATGGTTAAGCTTCACAGAAAGGTGAGCATCTCTCTGCTAACTTGCTCTGCGTTAATGCTGCTTATAGCACCATTCCTCGCCTGATTATAGTACAAAGGATTTCATATTTAGCTCACTAGTCTTGCATTAACATGGCGTATGTTCTTATACCAGCCTTCTCATAAATATTAGACGGATTATTTCTTGTACCAATAAGAAGGATAAAAGCAGATATTTTAATAACTAAAAAGATATATAGTATAATGATAGTCATATCTAAATATTAATAAGGGATGTCCCCATTTCAAATAAGCCTGGATTGTTTTGGACTTATATGATATGGGTTTTTTAATATAAAATGAGGTGTTTGCGATAACATATAAAGCTTTAGCTGATAGTGTAGAGATTGAAATGATTGGACCCAGACCAAGATTAATCAATTATAGTCAGGATCTAACACTTATTGGTACAGGCAGGAGTGCTTATGTATTTAAAATCAAAGAGAAAGCTTTGGCTTTAAAAGTATACTTTCCTCAAAAAGAGCAAATAGCCGTTGAGGAAGCAACGATTTACCGAAAATTGCAGCATATAGAGTACTACCCAACATTATATGATGGTGGTAGAAATTATATCGTCATTGATTTTATTGAGGGCCATACATTGTTTCAGTGTTTACAAAAAGGTATTTTTGTACCAGAAAAGAAATTCAAAGAGATAAGTGAAGCTTTAGAAATGGCGAAGGAAGTTGGATTAAACCCCGCTGATATACATCTTAAAAATATCATTCTCACTTCAAGCGAAGAAGTAAAAGTAATTGATGTCGCCCGATTCATGCAGCAGGAAAAAGATAACCAATGGAATGATTTAGAGAGAGCGTATCATAAAGTGTACTCGAAATTTTATTTCCCTAAAAAGATTCCGACTTTCATTCTCAATTTGATTTCATTCATTTATAAAAAAAGGTATCTGCCAAAACCAATACGAGTTTTATTTGACCCTACAGAATAGAAATCATTTGCCCAGAAAAGTAAAATAAGAGGCATCATCAATAGGCGCCAAATCGCCTTAATTCTGTATATACATGTATTGAGAAACCGTAAATAATTAAATAAGCTTGGCCCCGCACGTTTTTTCGTAAAATTCTATCGGTCCTGCCTGTTCAATTACTGCAATTGCATAACCCCTATCAGCCATATCGAGCAAGCTTCTATGCAGTAATTCCTTTCCGACCGAGCTTAACCGCTTTCGGCTGGAGGTTCCCATCGGACCAAACATCCCCCTTTTCTCCATATCAAAGCAGGCAAAACCGATGATTTCCCCTTTCTCTTCAGCAAGGAATACAGGAAGCTGACCGCTGGCTGAAAGTTGGTCAATCCTCATGATCCAGCGGTCTCCAAACTCTGCTTGTATAAACCGTTTCAACTCCGTCAAATCTGAATAAACCGCTCTGCGGATTGAATTCTGATAACTCAAATCCCCTTGCTTTTTAACGGTTTCCAGTTGAACAATCATATCCCTCGGCACGCAAGCCATTTGGATGATGGCTTCTTTCATTTCCTTGGTCAATATATTATTCACCACATTATCTATTTCTAAAATACTCTCAATAAGATGCCCCTCATTTATGAGTGTTTGGCGATAGTATTGTCTTTTCTCATCTGCATTTTCAAATATGATTTGAATATCCACTGACCCTTGAGAAGTCTTTTCGAATTCACGCAGATAATCATAACCTAATTGGCTCTGCAAATAGAGATGCATTTCCCCGCAAACGCCTGTAGATTCCCTGCAAGCTGCCATAAACAAATGATGCGGACGGATAATACCATTATTATATTTAGCAGCTAGCTGAAGGATTCGCTTCCCTCTTTTAGTAAAGCGATAGTTATATAATAACAAGCCGCTTTCCTCCTATTCTCTCAAATTTTTATAACAAAAATTAGAATTGCCGATATAATGAGTACATATATCCTATTTTGAAGGAGAATTTCATGAATATACTGACTGCCGCAATTCCCCTCAAGGAGAATGAACTGCGAGAAGCCTTAAAATATTACCAAGAAGAAGGAAAATTGCAAAATCACATACATATGCATTCGCTCCTTAAATCGATGATTACTCATATTGGTTCAACAGACAGCGTACTACGAGACCAATTAATTTACAGTTCATTCTGCCAGCTTTCTCTAGACAATCAAATTGAACATGGACTTTACATTGAGTTAGCTGAGTATTGTGTAAGTAAAGCCTTCATGTTTCAAGGTATTGGCGAATGCGGAACCGATACTGTTTTTACCAGATCCTTTTCTACGCTTTTACTCGCCCTTATCTTATATAAAGATAACAAGGAGGATTTCCTGCCTCAAAGCATGGTAGATAAAATCAAGGAAAGTATGATTCTTTACATAAATGCTGAAAAGGATCTAAGAGGCTATGTTCCTAACAAGGGCTGGGCTCATAGCATTGCCCACGCTTCTGATGTTTTTGAAGAACTGGCCAAAAGCAAGAAAATCGGCCGGGAATCCGCCATTGACCTATTAAAATCACTATGGAATAAAATATATGTCCACCAAAGCGTCTATGTTCATGACGAGGATGAGAGGATAATCACGGCCGTTATTCAATTGGTTCATAAGGGTCTGATTGTAGAGGTTGCAGAGTTAATAAGAAACATGCCCTCCAAGCTTCAAGAACTAAAAGAGCAGTTGGAGGAAGAAAATTATTGGTACCTCTATGCCAATTGTAAAGGCTTTTTGAAAAGCTTCCATTATACAATCAAAGAGAGTGAAGGCTTGCTTATCCTCCAGAAAGAGATTGATAGATGCCTGGCAGAAATATGAAATTATGAGGTTCCTTTTCTTTATTTAACATGCGGGATTATTCATAGTACCTATCGTACAACTCACTGAATTGTTTTTTCAGGAGATCAATCCTTGATTCATCAGATATAATATCCATCACATCAGCATTCACATATAACAAATACTCCTCATTATAGAAGGAAATATATAGATGTCTGCCACCCCACATAAGCTTCAAGACATATTTGTATACATCCGATGATTTAAGGTTTTTCACATGCGTATAGTTTACATGCACACCCAGATCATCATTCCATTTCTTATAGTTTTTCCAGTTCGTAAGGCTGAAGAGATTTCCCAAACCTAACTTTTCTCTTTTAATGCCATGTTCCGTTACATAGCCTGATAAGAAGATACTCTCCAGGTTTTCATCCCATTCAAACAGATAATCAAAAACACGCTTCAAGGAGCCCGGTTTATCCTGAAATTCCGTTAAAGTGAAGCGAATCCTCTCTGAATCTTCCACTTGAAAAAATGGTGTTATTCCAGCTGTGAAATCTACCGGAAAATGGTTTATTTTCATTGGTCACGCCCATTTCTTTAGGTTAATGTCTCGAAGGAAAAACGGACAGATTATCTTCCTGTCCGTTTATTATTCTCTAGAAAACCGCTAATTCCTTCAGTTTTCTTATATCTTCTTTCATATTATCACTCTCACACAAGGCGGAAATGACCGCTACTCCATCCGCTCCAGCCTGTAAAGGAATATGGGCATTGCCAGCCGTGATGCCGCCAATCGCTGCAATCGGCAAATCCGGAAACACTATTTTCGTTTCAGTAATCAAGGCAGTCCCTGCAGGAGGCGGGGCATTTTCCTTCGACTTGGTGCCAAAGACCGGTCCAATCCCGACATAATCAGCCTTTGCGCGATAGGCAATCTCTGCCTCTTCCCTCGTATGCACGGATACACCTAGCCATTTCGAGCCGATTCGGTCACGTATTTCCGCTACGCTGCCATCCTCCTGGCCAATATGAAGACCGTCAGCATCAAGCTTAAGCGCCAGCTCGACATCATCATTGACGATGAACGGCACATTATATTGCTTACATAAACGCTGGCATTCACGCGCCAAGGATTCATACTCCTCTCCCGCTTTAGCGCCGCTGCCCTTTTCCCTGAACTGGAACATCGTGATTCCGCCCTCTAACGCTTGCTTTAAAACTTCAAGAGGGTTAGCTTTCGTAACATTGACTGATCCCATCACAAAATACACCTGCAGCTGTTCACGCTTCAACGATTTCCACCTCACACTTCTTAGAACTTTTTTTGTAGGCAAAATGATTCGTCGGGCCGTTACCGCTTCCGAGACCTAGCTCCTGCTCAATCGCCTGCTGGATGAATTGCTTTGCTTCTAGAATGGATTCCTCCGCAGTCCTTCCTTGTCCCAAAAAGGCCGTGATTGCTGCAGAAAAGGTGCAGCCGGTCCCATGTGTATGCCTTGTTTTGACTCGCTTTGTCGTCATCTTAAAGGAATGGCCATTTGCAAAGTATACGGTGTCCGTCGCAAAATCCAGGTCATCCATATGGCCGCCCTTCATGACTACACAGCCCGTCCCGAGCCTGAGCAAATGCTCCGCTGCTTTCTCGATTTGCCTCTCATGGCGGATGGGCATGCCCGTCAAAACCTCTGCTTCAGGTATGTTTGGCGTGATGACCGAGCTTAACGGAATTAAATAATCCCGCAAGTCACGCACAGCCCCCATCCCGAGCAATTGCGCTCCTCCCTTTGCGACCATGACTGGATCCACAACAAGCTTCAAGTCTCTCATACTAAGAATCTCCGCTATCTCCCGAATGATTTCGTGAGAGGCAAGCATCCCGGTTTTGACTGCTCGCACAGGGAAATCAGCCAATACAGCTTCTGCCTGCGCTCGGACAAATTCAGGAGTCGTTGCCAATATATCATGAACACCTAGTGTATTTTGAGCGGTTAAAGCCGTAATAACGGACGTCCCGAATACATCTAACTCTTGGAAGGTTTTCAAATCAGCCTGAATACCTGCCCCGCCGCCAGAATCAGATCCGGCAATCGTCATCACTACATTCATGCTTTATCCCTCCCGTTCGCCTGGACAAATAATTGATCTAAGAAGGCAACTTGAAAAGAAGCTGGATATGGACTTGTTCGATAGGCTTCCTCACTCGCTTTCTTATATAAAGATAGTCCTTCAGCAAGCCTTTCTAATCGTTTATCATCATACGTTGCCAGAATGGCTGCGCATACGGAGCTGAGTAAGCAGCCGCTGCCAGTGACTTGAGTAATCAGCGAATGGCCGCCCTCAACCCAGCATTCTTGCTTACCGTCCGTGAGATAATCCTGCTCGCCAGTCACAATTACTAGACAGCCATATTCTATGGCTACTTTTTTGGCTTCCTTCTCGAGATGAATCGCCCCCGTACCGCTGTCCACCCCCTTCTGCTCCCACTCAGCTCCCGCAAGCGCCGCGAGTTCGCCGAGATTGCAGCGAATGGCGTCAACACGGACTTCATAAAGTAACTCTCTAACCGCTTCCTTCCGATACGCAGCAGCCCCGACCGCAACCGGGTCAAGAAGCACTGGTATTCCCTTCTCATTGGCAGCCTTGCCCGCTTTCAGCATCGCCACCCTCATCTGTGGATTAAGGGTACCGATATTGATTGAAAGCGCTGAAGCCGCCCCAATGATTTCCTCCACCTCATCTGGACCATCCGCCATTACAGGCGATGCCCCAATCGCCAGCAATCCATTTGCCTGGAGATTGGCAGCCACATAATTCGTGATGCAATGAATCAGCGGATTCCTTTCCCGGACTTGTGTGAATACATTTGTTCCTTCAGATAAATGGTTCATCTTCTCTCCTCCATTTTTTCGATGGACGCAAGAAAGAAAAAGCCCCTCTATCTCACTAGCAAAGATAGAAGGGCTTAGCATCAGAATTGTTTCCGATGTTTATTGCTCCCTACGCCAGTATTAACTAAGACAGGTTCTAAGGGTCAGGTTTTAACCTTCTCAACTCTTCCAAGAGTCCCCCCGCAATCAAATTATTTAGTTTTCAGGAAACAAATAAAGCTCTCCAATAAATGGAGAGCTAAAATATACACAAATTCAGACGTGTGATACTTTGCTCCCTACGCTAGTGTTAACTAAGTCAGGTTCTAAGGGTCAGGTTCTACCTTCTCAACTCCTAGGAGTCCCCCTGCAAATCATTTGATTGGTTTTACCTTATCAAACATTCCCACTATTTTCAATAATTTGTTCAAATAAACCCATAATAAGGACGCTGACTGTTGGCATCATGCGCCCATCGAATGAGTGTCATGAAATCAAATACAGGCAGCTGCACCTCTTGCTGGACATGGAAGGCATATGGTGGAAGGTCGCTGCATTCTAAGAGGATAGCTCCAATCTCTGGATGTTTTTCTGTAATCTCAACGGCTTTCTGTACAACTTCATCTCGCAGCCTCTCATTATGAAAGGTGCTTGCGCCATTAGAAATGGACGAAAACTCTTCTCCCTTGCTTAAGTCTCCAATGATTAAGTTCGACTCATCCGTTATCCCGCAGCTTTTTAGCAGTGAATCCGTCAATCCTTTTTCATAGGCTGTCAGGATACCAATCTTTTGTCCAGGCTTTAAGCCAATTTGAATCATATTCAGCTGTACCAGGCTGGACAGATAGACAGGGATATCAAGGGCACTCGCTGTTTGAGCTTGGAAATTCCCGAAGAAACCGCACGCGCTTGATATGACCTTCGCCCCTTCACTTTGCAGCTGCAAGGCTGCCTCGATAATGTCCTTTTCCAAAGCCGGATCTCCATTCAATAGACGCTGACCCGTACAACCAGGAACTAAT
>CAJGCH010000107.1 GCA_904501845.1 uncultured Bacillaceae bacterium
CAAGGGTGTGTTTCCGAGAAGGCGAAGGAGCTGTGTTTCCGTTTTCTCTTTTTCCGGCATCAAGTTCAGGATCAATATCTTAAGAGGGCGAATATCCTGAGTCATTGCCCTTTCATTATCCATGACAAAGATATTTTCATTCTCTAGAATCTTCTTGGCTGGAAGAAGTTTTGGAATGGTAATCGGCATGCTGTCAGCCTCCTTTTCGTCTCGGATGTTAATCCGGCTAAGTTTTAATAGTTGGAAAATTCAATCATTAGTTGCAATATTTACTATTGTATTCATATTTTTATTTGCTGGCAAATATAAAATGTGTGTCTCTGATATAATTTTTGTTAAACTAGAGTGGAGAAAGTAAGAGGGGGACTACCATGAAATCGAACACAGTATTCAAAACCGATATTGAGATTGCGATGGACGCGGAATTGGAACCGATTGCCGAAATTGCTGGGAAGCTAGGCATAACGGAAGAACAATGGGAGCCATATGGAAGATATAAGGCGAAGATATCCCTGGATGTCTTGAAGGAGAATGCGGATATGCCAGATGGGCGTTTGATTCTTGTTACTTCCATTAATCCAACCAAAGCAGGAGAAGGTAAATCAACCGTTACTGTCGGCCTTGGAGATGCCCTCTCACAGCTCGGAAAAAAAGCCGTAATTGCGATGCGTGAGCCTTCGCTTGGCCCAGTTATGGGAGTGAAGGGAGGAGCGACGGGCGGAGGATATGCTCAAGTGCTCCCGATGGATGAAATCAATCTTCATTTTACAGGGGATATTCATGCCATCACGACTGCAAACAACGCTTTGGCAGCCTTCATTGATAATCATCTTCATCAAGGAAATGAACTGAATATTGACCCGAGGAAAATTATCTGGAAAAGAGTACTAGATATGAATGACCGTGCGCTGCGTCAGATTGTCATTGGACTTGGAGGTCCAAAGCAGGGCGTTGTGCGTGAAGACGGTTTTGATATTACCGTTGCTTCAGAAATAATGGCTATCTTGTGCCTGGCGAAAGACCTCGATGATTTAAAACAAAGACTAGGAAAGATTGTCATTGGATATACATATGAAGATAAGCCGGTATCTGTTTCGGACTTAAAGGTTGAAGGAGCTCTGACTTTATTGCTGAAGGAAGCGATAAAGCCAAATCTTGTGCAGACAGCTGAGCATACTCCATCCATCATTCACGGAGGACCTTTTGCTAATATAGCTCATGGCTGCAATAGCGTCATTGCGACAAAGATGGCCTTGAAGCTTGGGGAGTATTGCGTAACAGAGGCAGGTTTTGGTGCTGATCTTGGCGGGGAGAAATTCTTGAACATCAAAACGGATGCGGGCGGCCTGAATCCTGACGCAGTCGTTATCGTCGCAACTCTTAGAGCCTTGAAATTACATGGCGGTGTTCCGGCGGCAGATTTGAAAGAAGAGAATCTAGCGGCACTTGAGGAAGGCTTCTCCAATTTAGTGAAGCATTGTGAAACGGTCACGGCTTTTGGTTTGCCTTTCATCATTGCCTTGAATAAATTCGCAGGCGACACAGAGAAAGAGATTGCCTTATTCCTTCAACTATGTGAGAAACATCAATATACCTGTTCTCTTACAGAAGTATGGGAGAAAGGCGGAGCAGGCGGCTTAGATTTAGCTCAAAAGATTGAGAATTTGATTGAAGAGACGCCTTCTTCCTTCAAAAGGCTCTATGAAAACGCGGAGCCGATAGCAGAGAAAATCAGTAAGATAACTCGAATCGTCTATGGAGCAGAGGGGGTTGAATACTCTCCTGAGGCTAGAAGGCAGCTCCAGCAGTTTGAGGATCAAGGTTGGGGGAAACTTCCTGTTTGTATGGCGAAAACTCAATATTCCCTTTCAGATGACCCGAGCCAGATTGGGCGCCCGGAAGACTTCACGATTCATATCAGAAAATTAAAGCCTTCCATTGGGGCTGGATTTATTGTCGCCTTAACGGGAGATGTAATGACCATGCCGGGTCTTCCGAAAAAACCTGCAGCTTTGCAGATGGACGTGGACGATAAGGGAAATGCAGCAGGCCTTTTCTAACAGAACATAAAGGAAAGAAGCTTCAATCAACTGGGATACCTCCCTCCCCGCTTGGGCGGGAGTTATACTGCACGTTAATGTTAGCAAAATTAGGGGTATTGGGAGTGATCGTTTGTTTGATCCGACGGTATTTGAAAACTTAAAGGTTGTGGCCGAAGGGGCTTTCTATGACTTGGACCTGGACGGGGAACTTGCTGTAATTGACCGGCATGATTATATCGACCTCGCTCATATGTCAAGAAAATATGAAGTCATTGTCAGGTATGATACTGATAAGGAGAAGGATGTCGAATGTACCTTTGCCTTGTCAGCTGGCCTGTCTGCTTTTGCTGAAGAGAAAATGCCTGCATTCTCGAAAAGGAATCCTGGCTGCGCGCTTAAAGTCACCTTCCGCTTTATTGACCCTGAGCATCCGCTTAGGATTATTCATATCCTAAAGCAAACATGGGATAAAGGGCATCATTATCGAGTTCTTAAGCATATGCCAATCGGTTATAATCGAGAAGGAACATATGTTACGATTGAGATAGAACGGGAAAAACCAATTTTTGAAGAAGATGTCTCCTTGCTGCAAACGTATGTGCAGCAGATCCAGCATATATTAAGTGCAGGAATCTAAGAGAAAAGCTTCCAAAACTTACGAATGGAGAGGGTTAGGATGACTCTTTATGATTTACGGGCTAAATCAATATCAGGTCATGATATTTCGTTAAGCGAGTATCGCGGGCAGGTCATGCTCATTGTCAATACCGCAAGCAAATGCGGATTTACTCCTCAATATAGGGAATTAGAAGAATTCTACCAAAAATATAAAGAGGATGGCTTTGTGATACTGGGGTTTCCTTGCAATCAATTCATGGCGCAGGAGCCTGGCGATGATATGGATATTCAAGCCTTCTGCAGAACAAATTATGGGGTTACGTTCCCGATGTTCAGTAAGATAGATGTCAGAGGGGAAAATGCCCATCCTTTGTTCCGCTATTTGACCGAAAAAGCCCCTGGTGTGATGGGTTCAAAAGCAGTAAAATGGAATTTTACAAAATTTCTGGTCGACCGCGATGGCCACGTCATCAAGCGATTTGCTCCTTCTACGAAAATGTCCGAGGTCGAACAAAGCATCAAAGAGGTACTATAGGGAATCCCTCCCGTTGGTTGGGGGGATTCTTCTTGCTTGAGTAAGCTGATAGGCATTATCGATATATTCATATAGTAGGAGGTAAGGCATGAAAAAAGTAGCCTGGGTTACGGATAGCTCTGCTGTAGTGGATGAGGAGCTAAAGAAACATCCTCACGTATATGTTTTGCCTGTACATCTGATCATTAACGGCCAATCTTTTTTAGATGGTATCGATTTAACGACAGAAGATATCGTTCACTCTATGGATAATGGGGAGGAGTTATCCTCATCACAGCCGTCTGTCGGTGATTTTAAGGAGCTATATGATCGGCTTGCCAAGGAGTACGATATGATTTTCTCCGTACATGTGTCAAGTGCGTTAAGCGGCACCTATTCATCGAGCGTATTGGCAGGGAAGATGGTGGATATTCCGGTCTTTAGCATTGACTCAGGCTTCTTATCCTATCCTTTAACTCTCTTGCTGAAAAAAGCCATCAAGCTGTGGAATCATTTCCAAGAGCCGGAGATTGTCATCCAAAGCATTCATGCGATTAAATCAAAGCTGAATATTTACGTTTGGATTGGTTCTCTCCAGCAGCTGCATAAGAGCGGAAGGCTATCCGCCAGTAAATATCTCCTTGGGAGCCTGATGAAAATCAAGCCTATTGTGACATTCGAAGAAGGAAAGCTAGAAGTCAAGACAAAGGTTCGGACATGGAAGCAGGCAACGGAGAAGATAAGCAGCTATCTAGAGGAATCCTTAGCATCTGGAAAAATAGAAGAAATCTTTATGCTTTACGGTCGCGACGAGAGTCAGGCCGAAGAATGGATAGATATGGTCAAGGCAGAAAACGCAGATGCAAAAATCAGCACAAACCCGCTCGGGACAGCGCTCGTCCTTCATGCCGGAACTGGTACGGTCGGGATTGGCTGGCTTGAGAAGTAGAAGGGAATCGATACATTGGACCAATTGATAAAAGAAGCAGAGATGTTTGTGAAAGAACGTTTTAAAGAGGAAGTGACGGGCCATGATTGGTTCCATATGGAGAGAGTCCGCCGGCAAGCTTATTTGATTTGGGAAAAGGAGAGGGTGGGTGACCCGCTTTATGTGGATTTAGTCGCCCTCCTGCATGATGTAGATGACAGCAAAATCGCATCTGCTGTACATGCGCTCACACTTGAGGAATGGCTGGAAAAGATGGATATCCAAAAAGAACTAATGGCGAAGCTGCTGACAGATACGTCAAATATCTCCTTTAGGGCGGGCAATCGTTCATTGCTCTCGCCCGAAGCGTTAATTGTCCAAGATGCCGACCGGCTCGATGCGCTTGGTGCTATTGGAATTGCCAGGGCATTTGCCTACGGAGCACATAGCGGACAGATGATCTGCAAGCACGGCGATTTCAGGGAACAGAATAGGAGCACTGGTAGTACAATTGAGCACTTCTATGATAAATTACTATTGTTAAAAGACCTCATGAATACAAAAACAGGCAGAGAAATGGCTGAGGAAAAGCATCAATTCATGCTGTCCTTTCTCTGTCAGTTTAAAAAGGAATGGAAAGAATGAAAGTATTAAAGGGCATAGACATAAAGAAGGAATATGGCGAAAAAGTATTATTTGACCATATTGAGTTTTCCATCAGCGAAAATGAAAAAATCGGGTTAATCGGACTGAATGGGACGGGGAAATCCTCCTTGATGAAAATCATAGCGGGTATAGAAGAGGCGGATGGCGGCACTATTGATAAGCCAAAGGACTATCGGATTTCTTATCTTGGCCAGAATGTTGAGGTAGAAGAGGATGAAAAGGTGCTATCCTTTATTTATCGCAATGATTCCCCAGTCTTCCGTATTGTAAAGGAATATGAGGAATTGCTCGAAGAAATGAAACAGTCTTCTGATAATGAAGCGCTCCTCGATAAAATGATGGGCCTGCAGGCTAAGATGGACGCTGAGGGCGGGTGGGAAATCCATTCCAATGCTCAAATTATGCTCAATAAGCTAGGCATTACTAATCTCAATGCTCGGATGGGGCATTTATCAGGCGGACAGAAAAAGAGATGCGCTTTAGCTAAAGCCTTAATGGAGAAAGCAGACCTTCTCATACTGGATGAGCCGACGAACCACTTGGATTATGAGAGTATCGCTTGGCTTCAGGAATATTTGCAGAGCTATCAAGGTTCGATCCTTTTCGTTACCCATGATCGGTATTTCCTTGATGAAGTGACGAAGAAGATCTGGGAGCTTGACAGAGGGATCCTTAACGCTTATGACGGGAACTATGAGAAGTTCATGGAAATTAAATCTGTCCGCGATGAAGTGGAGGCAAGAGCAGCGCATAAGCTATCCAGACTTTATGCAAACGAGCTTGCCTGGATGAGAAAAGGCGCGAAGGCGCGGACGACAAAGCAGAAAGCCAGAATCCAGCGCTTTGAAAGCCTGCAGGAAAAGACGAATCAAACGAGCGGTACAGAAGACCTCAGTCTCGATGTCTCCTCTTCAAGGCTCGGCAAGAAAGTGCTTGAACTAAAGGATGTAGAAAAATCCTTTGGTGATAAGGTCCTCTTTAAGCCCTTTTCGATCATTCTGCAAAAAGGAGACCGAATTGGGATAATTGGGTCCAATGGAAGCGGAAAGACGACCATGCTGAAATTGCTTGCGGGAGAAATCCCTGCAGGCAGTGGTATGATAGACCGCGGAACAACGGTCAATATTGGCTACTATACGCAGGAAAATGAAGATTTGCCCTTGAATAAGCGAATGATTGAATATATACGGGAGACAGCGGAAGCCATTACGCTCGCGAATGGGGAACGCGTGTCAGCAGCACAAATGCTTGAACGTTTCTTGTTTGAGCCATACACCCACGGAACCATCATTGGCAAATTATCAGGCGGGGAGAGAAGACGCCTTTATTTATTGAAAATCTTGATGGGCTCACCGAATGTTCTTCTCTTAGATGAGCCGACCAATGACCTGGATATCCAGACATTGACGGTGTTAGAGGAATATTTGCAGAATTTCCCGGGTGTCGTCGTGACTGTGTCGCATGACCGTTATTTCCTTGATAAAACGTGCACAAAGCTTTGGATATTTGATGGATATGGCGGCATTAACGAATATCTTGGACAGGCCACTGATTATTTTGAGTGGAAACAATACCAAGAAAAAGAGACTGCATCTGAGCAAAAAAGCACGGTCTCAAAACCGGCACGGAAAGAGGAGACAAAGCAGAAAAAGAGGCTTTCTTATCACGAAATGCGTGAATGGGAAGGCATTGAAGAAAAAATCGCCGGCGTAGAAGAAAGACTCGAAGCGTTAGCCGCGGAATTAGCGGATACGGGGAGTGACTTTGAGCTAGCCGCGAAGTTAACAGAGGAAGAAAGCCGTTTGAATGAAGAGCTCGAATTCTTGATTGAGCGCTGGACATATTTATCAGAGAAGCAGGAAAGCTAAAATCATACGAATGTAAATATTCGGTTAAATATGCTACAATCCCTCTAGAGATAAGTGGTCAGGGGGATATTACTTTTATGAAAATATTATCAATCGAACCAACACCAAGTCCAAATACAATGAAGGTTATATTGGATGAAGAACTGCCAATGGGCAAAAGCACGAATTATAAAAAGGACTCAGGCGACACAGCTCCTCCTTTCATTAAAGATATCCTGCAGATTGACGGGGTTAAAGGCGTTTATCATGTAGCAGACTTTCTTGCGGTTGAACGGAATGCTAAATATGATTGGCCAGCCTTGTTGATGCAGGTGAGAAGCATTTTTGGCGAGGGCGACCATCCGAACGGATTGAACCAACAAACAACAGCCCAAGGCTTTGGTGAAGTGAAAGTCCAAATCCAACTGTTTAAGGGAATACCGATTCAAATTAAGGCAAACAGCGATCTTGAGGAAAAGAGATGGTCCATGCCAGATGAGTTTCTCCAAGCATTCAAAAAAGCTCAGTTTGGAACGGACAATGCTGTCTTAATCAGAAAATGGAGCGATTATGGCAGCCGGTATGGCAATCTGGATCAGATTGGCCAAGAGGTCATGGATGAATTACTGGCAACTTATCCGGCCGAGCGTCTGAAACAGCTTGTCGAAGATGCGAAGAATTCCAAGAGCGAAAGCATCGAAATCAGAAGGGTGCAAAGAAAAAAACTAAGAGCAGAGGATTTGGATCATCCAGATTGGCGGGAACGCTTTAAAGCACTAGATTTAATGGAGGATCCGACCATTGATGATATTCCGCTCCTCGATAAAGCTCTTCAGGATGAGAAAGCCTCCATCAGACGGCTCGCTGTCGTCTATCTTGGGATGATAGAGGATACAAAGGTCCTTCCATACCTGTATAAGGGCTTGAAGGATAAGAGTGTGACAGTGAGAAGAACGGCTGGTGACTGCCTGTCCGATTTGGGCTTCCCAGAAGCGATTCCTGCGCAGATGGAAGCACTCAAAGACCCTAGCAAGCTCGTACGCTGGAGAGCGGCGATGTATTTGTATGAAGTAGGGGATGAATCCGCCTTGCCATCTCTGCATGCAGCTGAGGATGACGAGGAATTTGAAGTGGCTTTGCAGGTGAAGATGGCCATTGAACGGATTGAAAAGGGCGAAGAAGCACTGGGGTCTGTATGGAAACAAATGACCGAAGCGCGAAAAGGAAAATAAAGAAGAATGCTCGCTGCCGGTAAGATTCCGGCAGCATTTTTCTGTTCGTTTATTTGTAGATAACAGCAAGGAGATGTACGTATGCTTCAATCGATTAACAGAATAATGAATTCAATTATGGCTTTTTTCATACCGGCCTGTCTTATTATCGGTTTCTTTTTGACAGACCAGTTAATTGGGATGTCTGCTTTAATTCCATGGATCTTTGCCTTTATGACATTTTCGGGGAGCTTGAACTCCAGCTTCTCATCCTTTAAAGGCATTGTTAAGCATCCGAGACCGCTAATTATTACATTGGTATGCTTGCATATCATTATGCCGCTGCTCGCTTATGGTGCAGGGCAGCTATTCTATTCCGACAATCAATATACCGTGACAGGCATTGTTCTTGCGATGACTATCCCGGCAGGCATCACGAGCTTTGTGTGGGTTGTCATTTATCATGGAAATCGCACATTGACATTGGCTATCATTTTAATTAGCTCCTTGCTATCCCCTTTCATCGTACCTTTTAATCTTTCGATACTAGTCGGAGAAAGCGTCCATATAGACTCACTGCAAATTATGGAGGGGTTATGGTGGATGGTTGTCTTCCCATCCCTGCTTGGAATGCTCTTTAACTCACTTGTGAGCAAGAAGACTATTGCCAAATTCGATGAATGCTTAACACCGTTGACCAAATTTGGACTTGGCTTTGTCGTCATGCTAAATGGTGCGGTCATCGCCCCTTATATAAAGGAAGAAATGAATATAGAGCTTCTTTTCATTGGGATTACCGTTTTTCTTATTGCGCTATCAGGCTATGTGCTTTCCTACTATATCGCAAAACTGACAGGGCAGGACAAGGAAACGATTGTATCCATGACCTTCTCGGGAGGCATGCGGAACATTAGCGCAGGAGCGGTGCTCGCAACCACCTACTTCCCTCCATCTGCTGCCGTTCCCGTTGTCATAGGAATGCTTTTTCAGCAATTATGCGCGACCATGTTCGGAAAAATTCTTGATAAACGATTGCATTTATTGGGAGATTGAGAGGAGAATCATAATTACAGGAACTGCCGCCCGTTAAAAGGGAACAAGAGTGAGGAATTAAGTAGAATAATAGACATAATCCTATGAGTAAGAGGTTATTAAAACAGCATAGGGATAATGTGAAAGACGAACGATATCTAAATAAATCTTAATAGACTTTTGAGCTACGTTGGAAGAACAAGTTCGTTCCATTGCGCTGCAGCCACTCGCTTTCCGCGGGGAGGAAGCAGAGCCTCCTCGGCTGCGCCTGCGGGGTCTCAGCCTTTCCTCTCTTTCCCGCAGGAGTCGAGTAGCCACAGCGAAATTCCACTAGTTAGAGTAATAATGGTATTCAAATGAATAAATCTATTGAAGACA
>CAJGCH010000108.1 GCA_904501845.1 uncultured Bacillaceae bacterium
AAGGATGGACAAAGACCGGACATCATCAGAGAATCTCCATCAAACAAAAAAACGGCCAAGCCCGCTAAACAAGCGGGCTTAGACCGTATAAACAATCTGTCAAATTCCTGCGATTACAGGATTCCTTCAAGTAAAATGACTCGAGATGGCGCTGCATCAATGCCGACTAATTTCAAAGGCGCGGCTACCATGAAGTATTCACCGGCTGATACGTCCTTCAGGCGAAGACCTTCAATGACGATGATGTCATTGGAGAACAAGGTTCTGTGGGTCGGATGACCAGGCTGGGCGCGCTCTACGCCAAGACCGTCGATGCCGACACCTTCAATGCCGATTTCAGACAAATATTTCGCGCCGCTTTCGCCAAGCGCGATAAACTCAAAATTAAATTCCTCATCAAAGGAGTTTTTTGTCTTGAATAGAAGGAAATCATCTTTTTCGATTTTATGTCCTTCGAGGTCTTCTTTTACAATTAATCCTTCAACTTCAGTTAAGTCTAAGACTTTGCATTTTCTTACAAGTCTTTCGAGGCCGATTGTTTCAATCGTGTCTCCGTCATTGATCATGTGAAGCGGGGCATCTGTGTGTGTGCCGACATGGGCATCAAGCGTGATGCGGGATTCAGTTACATGACCGTTTGTGACGGTATTGAAGCTAGGCTGCTTGTCCTCGATGTTTTTGTATACTGGCATTCCTTTATAGATTGGCATGGAAACGTCATGGATTTTCACTGTCAAAACTCCTTTAACCGATTATTTGTCTTCTTCTATGACAGGCCACCAATGGAAGCCGTCTTTTGCGAGCAATTCGTCCGCGCTTACTGGTCCCATTGAACCAGAAGGATAGTTCGGGAAGCATGCGGCCGGCTCTCTTTCCCAGGCACGAGAAATGACATCTGTGTATTTCCATGAGAGGGCTACCTCGTCCCAGTGAGAGAAGTTAGTCGCATCGCCGCGCATGGCGTCAAAGAGGAGACGCTCATAGGCTTCCGGTGTATTGAAGCGATCGTATTTGGACGTCAGGAAGCTCAATTGAACCGGCGTTTTTCCGCCTTTTTTCGCATTCAGGTGAAGGGTGATACCTTCTTCTGGCTGGATGTTGATTACAAGCAGATTCGGGTTCAGCTTTTCTTCGGTCCTGTAGAACAGGTTCATTGGCACATCCTTGAATTGTACAACGACCTGGGTAGATTTCTCTCCAAGCCGTTTTCCGGTCCGGATATAGAATGGAACGCCTGCCCAGCGGAAGTTTTCAAACAAGAGCTTGCCAGCCACGAATGTTTCGGTGTTTGAGTCTTCGGCTACCATGTTTTCTCCTCTGTAGCTCGGTACAAGCTTTCCGTCCATTTCGCCAGCTCCATATTGGCCGCGAACGAAATAGTTATCGACTTCGTCATCCTTGATTGGTTTTAGTGCCCGCAGCACCTTTACCTTTTCACTTCTGATTTCATCTGTGGATAATTTGATTGGCGGTTCCATCGCCAGCAAGGAAACAATCTGCATGATATGGTTTTGGACCATATCGCGCAAAGCTCCGCTGTTTTCATAATACCTTCCGCGATCCTCGACACCGAGGGTTTCTGTGGAGGTGATTTGGATATTGGCTATGTAATGGTTATTCCATAGCGGTTCGAAGAAGGCATTCGCAAATCGGATGACCTCAATGTTTTGAACCATTTCTTTTCCGAGATAGTGGTCAATTCGGTAGATTTCATCTTCTGCGAATGATTTGCGCAGCTGATCGTTCAATTGTCTTGCTGATTCATAATCATGACCAAATGGTTTTTCGATGACAAGACGTTTATAGCCGGCTGTTTTGGTTAAACCGTCTTCTTTAAGGCGTGTTGCGATAGAACCGAAGTATTCCGGTGCCATGGCAAGATAGAATAAGCGGTTGCCCTTTAAGTCATATTGGCTATCAAGAGTATCAGCTAATTCTTTTAATTCGTTGTAGGATGCTTCTTCTTGACTTACGTCCAGAGAATGGTAATAGAAAAGCTTCGTGAATTCTTGTTTTTCTTCCGCATTGCCTTGCTCATTCGCAATGGATTCGAAGATGTGCTGTTTAAGGCGCTCCGTATCCCATTCACGTCTTCCGATGCCGATGCAGGCAAAATTCTCTGAGAGTCTTCCTTTTGTATAGAGGCGATATAGTGATGGGAATAATTTACGCTGAGCCAAATCACCAGTTGCCCCAAAGATCATAAGCAATCCCGATTGTTTAGTAATAGTGGGCATAGTTTAGAACCTCTCTTTGTATTCCATATTATCGATATACTATTTTATATCTTGCCAAAATGATTAGCAATGAAACTGGTTTGGTGTAAATACTCTTATTTAGTTTACAACTATCGTGTGAGAATGCAAAATGATTTTTATTAATATTATTTAGGAAAAATAATTGGCGGCAGATTTAGCAGATGCTGAAAATTGTTCTCGAATGCGGTAAAATGAGGATACTGAATGTAGTTGGAGGAATTGAGATTGGAATTAGTATTTCTAGGAACAGGCGCGGGCATACCCGCCAAGTTGCGTAATGTTTCATCTATTGTTTTGCAGATGAATGAAGAGAGAGGCGCTAGCTGGATGTTTGATTGCGGTGAGGCGACCCAGCACCAAATCTTGAAGACGCCAGTGAAGACGAGGAAAATTGAGAAGATATTTATTTCCCATTTGCATGGGGACCATATATTTGGACTGCCGGGACTTCTTGGAAGCCGGTCCTTTCAAGGCGGAACAGAGCCGCTGACGGTTTATGGGCCGGTTGGCATCAAGGAATACATTGAGACCTCCCTCCGTGTTAGCCAGACTCATCTGAAGTATACGCTCTCCTATGTAGAGATTGGGGAGAACTCCGTCTTGTTTGAGGATGATTCTTTTCGAGTTGAGGCACGGCCGTTAGACCATGCTGTGCTTAGCTACGGATTCCGGGTCGTGGAGAAGGAGAAGCCGGGCGAGCTGAACGCTCATCTATTAAAGGAAGAAAATATTCCGCCAGGTCCTCTATATGCACGGATTAAGAATAAGGAAGTCATTGAGCTCCCGGACGGAAGGGTAATCAATGGCGCCGATTATGTTGGACCGCCTAAAAAGGGGCGGGTCATAACCATCTTAGGCGATACAAGGCCATGTGCGAATACGCAGATTTTGGCAGAGGGTGCGGATTGTCTCGTGCATGAAGCGACCTTCAAAAAAGGCCAGGAAGAGATGGCAAGGGATTATTTCCATTCAACAACCGTTCAGGCAGCCGAATGTGCAAACGGAGCAGGAGCGAAGAGACTGATTCTGACTCATATCAGTTCTCGCTTTATGGAAGATGATGCGATTGAACTGCAGGCAGAGGCGAGAGAGATTTTTCCGAATACGGAGATTGCCCATGACCTTGCTTGCTTTAATTTATGAAAAAAGCCAAACCAGCCCTTTTTAAGAAAGGTGGTTTGGCTTTTTGCTTTATTAGGAGGCAATCGTTAAATTAGGACATCTGTTCTTCAACTCATTTATGAATCGTTCCGCATCCTTTGGGGAGATTTTAATGCTTCCTAAGGATCCGTCTTTGTAAAAAACCTCGTAGCTGTCTTTGGAAGAAAGGATGCGGAATCCGCTCAAAATCTCGGATGTCGGTGTAATCCTAGTCACGGATTCATAAGGAATCCTTTTTTTAATTGGACCGCTCTTGATCAACAGATACCCGTCCTTGAAAATGTAGCGGATTGAAAAACTAATCCATAGCAAGAAACCCGTCGTCAGCGCGAATAAGGAAAGACTCACGATCATATCGCTCTTGGCTGTTTCATCCATAAGGAGGGGGAGCAGGAATACGCCGCCTGTTATGATAACGGAGAAGGCGATTACTGAAATAAATACGAAATCGATTTTCGAACGAAAAACCACGCTGCCCCCTCCTTTTTGTCTATTTTACATAATTTTTACTTTATTAAGTGATACGGTACAATCGTGATAATCAAATTCTTGCGATAGAGCAGGTTCGCCCGAATCATGAGACTGGATTGATTATGGAGGAAGTTATGCCAGCCTTTTTTCGGGATGAACTGCGGAAAGATGACTGTCACCTGAAAATTGGACTCCCTCGCTTTTTTCTCAACGATATTGATGAACTTGCCAAGCGGCTGGATGATACTCCGGTATGGAGAATAGAGGGTCACGAGTTTCACGTCAGGCTGCCAGGCCTCCCATTTCTTCTCAAATGCCTTTATGTCGTCCTTCTCAAACCCTACATAAACAGCTATCAGCTGATCTGGTGAGAGGGAGCGGGCATATTTCAATGAATTATCTACCACGCGCGTGATGCCGGATACTGGGACAATGATGACATTCCCATCAGGCGGTAAAGCCTCTGTTTCCTTCGTGATTTTAAGCTGTTCGCCGACCGCGATATAATGCTTGCGAATTTGGTGGAACACCCAAATGACAATCGGAAGGAAAATGAGCACCGGCCACACCTGCGCAAATTTGGTTAAAAAGAACATGAGCAAAACGATAAAACATATAATCGCCCCAGCCGTATTGATGATTAGCTTCGCACGCCAGCCCTCCGGCTTTTCCCTCAGCCATTTCCTCATCATCCCTGCCTGGGCGAGGGCAAACGGTATGAACACACCAACCGCATAAAGCGGAATGAGATGCTCTGTATGAACTTGAAAGGCGATAATTAAGAGGCTAGCCGCTACACCAAGAAAAATGATGCCATTTGAATAACCGAGCCGGTCGCCGCGCATACGGAACATTCGCGGGAGAAACTGGTCATTCGTTAAGTTAACGGCAAGCAGCGGGAAGGCTGAGTAGCCAGTATTGGCCGCAAGCACGAGGATAAGGGCAGTTGTGCCTTGAATAAAATAGTAAAATCCGCCTCTTCCAAAAATTCCGGCCGCTACCTGGGAGACAACCGTTTCCTTCATCGTTGGAGCCACCCCAAAATAATAGCTGATAAGGACAATTCCCGAGAATAGGAGCGCCAGTAAGATTCCCATATAGGCCAAGGTTTTGGCCGCATTCACAGGCTCGGGATACTTGAAATTCGGGATGGCATTTGAAATAGCCTCAACGCCCGTCAAGGCAGAGCTTCCGGAAGCAAATGCCCTGAGCAAAAGAAAGAGCGTGATGCCTGTCAATGGTGTACCCATTGGAGAGTGGGCTGCCGGCGAAACGTCTCCAGTTGCAATCTGATACAAGCCAACCGCAATCATCACCAGAATGGCAAAGATAAATAAGTAAACCGGATAGGCAAGGATGGAGGCTGATTCATTCAATCCTCGCAAATTCAGCACTGTCAGCAAGAAGACAAGCCCGACCGCTAAATAGACCCGGTAATCATACAGTGCGGGAATAGCGGATGTAATGGCATCTGTTCCCGCTGACACACTGACGGCCACGGTCAAAATATAGTCAATGAAAAGGGAGCCGCCTGCAATCAGACCTGGATTCATCCCAAGGTTTTCCTTTGAGACCATATAGGCTCCGCCGCCGTGCGGATAGGCAAAAATAATCTGTCGATATGACAGGATGAGAATCGCAAGCAAGATCACCACTCCGACGGCAATCGGGAGTGAATACCAGAAAGCAGCCATCCCAACTGTCATCAGCACAATCAGGATTTGTTCAGGTCCGTATGCGACTGATGAAAGCGCGTCGGATGAAAGGATAGCGAGTGCCTTTGTTTTATTCAGTCTTTGTTCAGATAATTGGGTAGATTTTAATGGTTTGCCGATAAGCCTTCTTTTCATCGAATAATAAAACATATTCATCACCCTGCCTGTTTAATTTTTGTCAATAAACAGACATTTTTATCGAAAGGCTAAACCTTTGGAATAAAAAATGCCTGCAAGTCCAATAAGAAATAGACTTGCAGACACCTAGGATGTTAGTCTTGGCATCACAAGTTCCACCTTCCTTCTCATATAACGCTTACGAGGTTAGCTGTCGGATTCGGGCCATGAGTAGCCCTACCTAATAAAAGGATTCACCCCATGAAACATTTGGGTCCCCCGCACCATATGGTCTCAGCGATTTAGAAATCTGAAACTGAAATTTATCATACTCCCATAAATGCGGAAAGTAAATGGTGATATGGTAAAATATGAAAATAAATTATTCGACATAAAACAAGGGGGAACCACCATGTGCGTGCATAGATATTCACATGATGAAGCTGCAGAAAAAACCAAGGTAATATTCTCGGGTTACTTTAAAATTTTCGCTTGAATAAAAGAAACTAGATTAACAAATCTATTAAGGAGAAATGGCTAGTGATAGTGGCTCGGTTATCACGTGGCGAGGAAGAGGACGATATTCAGTTACAAGGCTATGCCCTTAATTAATCCCAATAATTAAAGATTATTTGGCCGATCGACTCCGGTTTCCAGTATTCGATTTGCTTCAATTCAGCTTTATTTAATTTTGTTTTCATTGCCAGTGATAGATTAAGAGGCTTGTTCAGTGCTTTTTTTTCCAGTACTTGATAGAAAGGGGAGAAATGCGCGTGAAGAGCCGGGGCATCAATGAAGGTGATGTTTCTATATTCATGGTCTGATGCAAAAGCAAGGTATGGGTAATGCTCATTAAGCAGGATATAGAGAGGATTGCCCAATATTTCGACTCGAGCATAATAATAATTTGCTGGATATTGAGGCGTTTTGAAATCTATCACTTTTCCGCCATGAGATAAAATAGAGAAGCATAATTGCTTGAATAGTGTTCCGTCTACTTGAGGCGGCTTATTGGCTTCCCGATCATAAAAGCCAGTTACTCCATTAGGAAGTTCCATCCTGTCTCTGCCTTTCTTTACATAAGAACACAAATGACGCAATCATTTGTGTTCTTATGTTTTATTGTTCAAGCGTAGGCTTGCCCACCCTTTCCTTCGGCTCCTTCACGGCAAGTAAAACCCCCAGCAAAATCAAAACTGACCCAATCCAGAACGTCATGCTAAGTGTTTCCCCTAAGATGGCCCAGCCTAAAAATGTCCCTACAACAGGCTGAAAGAAAAAGATCAATCCGCCGCTTGAGGCATTCAGCATCTGCAGCCCGCGATTCCACAAAAGAAAGGCCAGGGAGGTGGAGATGATGCCTAAGTATAGCAAGCCGCCCCAAATATCCGGCCGAGCTAGTTCATTAAACGTAACTTGCGGAAAACGAAGGAGGACAAAAGGTGTTAATGCAAGGACAGCGATGAATACGGCATAGGCTGTCACGACAATTTGTGAGTAATCCGTTGGCAGGCGCTTAATCAACACCGACATGAGTGCCCAAGTTAAGGCAGCAATAATAAGCGAAAGACCGCCAAGCGTGCTGGAAAGATCGATTTCATCAATACCCACAATCGTCATCACACCAATTGTGGCTAAGCTGACGGAGAATGATTTCTTGTAGGTTAATCGTTCTTTCAAAATTAAGCTTGCGAATAAAACCATGAAAGCGGGTGTCGTGGAAGTAATGATGGCGCCCATTTGCGCGGTCGAGAGCATGGTCCCGGTTTCTTGGGTGATAATGGAGATGACATATCCGATGATGGAGATGGCGCCAATCAGAAGAAGATGCTGTCTGCTCACACGCCAATTTTGTTTGCTTGCCAATCCAATGATGATAAGGGTGATGAGTGCGATGGCGTAGCGCATCCATACAAGCTCTAATGGCGGTATGACAGACACGGTATGCTTGACGACGACATACATGCCGCCCCATATGCTCGAAGCTATTGTTAAATAGAGTGAACCAATCAGTGTATTGTTCATATCCTGCCCTCCGTATGATTTAGGCTATTTCGGCCCTGGCAAAGAGGCGCAGCCGCTCCATTAAGAGCGGGAGAGTGCTTGCACATCATGCTCGAATTGAGGTGCTAGATACATAATAGCCACTTCTTCCTGAGATTACTTGTTTCATTTATCCTATCAAATGGAATGGCTCTCTATCAATTTAAATATGAAAAAGATGGAAACCGGACTTGGTTTCCATCTTTTTTTATTACCATCCAAATCGATATTGTTCAGGCGGTGTGATTTCGTAGCGAAGCTCTTTGGCAGCATTTTTTGGCCAATAAGGATCACGCAGAAGCTCACGTCCAAGGAAGATGAGATCTGCCCGGTTGTTTTGAAGAATTTCCTCAGCCTGTACACCGGTCGTAATTAAGCCGACAGCACCTGTTGCAATATCAGCCTCATGCTTAATCGTTTCAGAGAAAGGAACCTGGTAGCCAGGGTAGCTTGGGACTGATACAGGCAGAACGCCGCCAGAGCTAATATCAACCAAGTCGATACCGTCTTCCTTCATCCATTGGGCATACTGGACATAATCCTTCGCTGTATAACCGTCCTCACTATAATCGCTTGCAGAGATTCGGACAAATAAAGGACCATCCCAGACGGTTTTGATTGCCGTAATAATCTCGTGAAGGAAGCGGTATTGATTTTCTTTGGAGCCGCCATATTCATCTGTGCGAGTGTTAACAGCGGGACTTAGGAATTCATTAATTAAATATCCGTGTGCTGCGTGGATCTCAATGACTTCAAAGCCTGCTTTCTTGGCGCGGACGGCTCCCTGCTTGAAGGCTTCAATTGTGTCTTCAATCTCTTCTTTCGTCATGGCCTTCGGTTCCTTATCGCCTTCTTTGAATGGAGAGGAGGCAGGCGCGATAATTTCGCCGTCGATACCGGCTTTTCTTCCTGCGTGTGCGAGCTGAATGCCAGGGACAGTGCCATATTCCTTCATCATGGAAGTTAATGTATGTAGCCCTTCAATTTGGCTATCCTCCCAGATGCCTAAATCCTGGGCGCTGATTCGGCCTTGCGGGGTAACGGAGGTCGCTTCAACGACAATTAAGCCTACTTGACCGACCGCTCGGCTTGTGTAATGAGTGAGATGCCAGTTTTCAACTTTCCCGTCCTGGTTATGGCTTGAATACATGCACATTGGCGCCATCACAATCCGGTTTTTGAACGTGACATCCTTGATTGTAAATGGTTCAAATAATAACGGTTGCTTTGATTTCATCTGTAAATCCCTCCTTGTGCCATCATTATAACAATACCCTATAGATAGATGCGATTAGTTTGTTTCCAGGCAAATGGAAAAGGGGCTGACAAAGCAAAAGCTTAGGTCAACCCCCTCTGTTAGCGGTTAGCTACTTAATAAACGAATGAAGCGCCAACAATTATGAGCAAAATGAATAGAACGACAATGAAAGCAAAGCTTCCTACACCATGGCTTCCGCCAGA
>CAJGCH010000109.1 GCA_904501845.1 uncultured Bacillaceae bacterium
AAGGAACGGTTAACAAACTTCTCATTTGCATAAAATGGGGAGTTTTTTGTCTGCAAAAAGGCTGTCTGCTTCAAGAAACGACATATTCCTGCACTAAGTCTGACGTTCTGCGATTTAAAACATGGCTTTATTTAGATTAAGAGCACGTGCAGCTGGTCGATAAAAAAAGACGAGATCCTGTTGGAGAGGAGGCTCGTCTTTGACTATGTATCATTGATTTTATTCCACTATTTCGATTTGATTGTTCTCTGGATCGAGGATACAGCTCTCGTAATACCCGTCACCAGTTATTCGAGGCCCGCTTAGAACCGTGTATCCATCTTCCTCGAGGCGGCTTGTCAGCTCATCTACCTTCTCCTTGCTTCCGACACTGAAGGCTAAATGTGCATACCCGAGCTGGAACAGGCTTTTCTCATTTTCCTTTGTGTCAGGCCTCTTCATGATTTCAAGCCGTGTATCGCCATCAAAGGATAAAAAGTAAGTCTCAAGGCCGGTATTTGGATTATGATATTTATCATTTTCTTTCGCTCCGAAATATCGCTTGTAGAATTCCTTCGTGCGTTCTAAATCTTCCACAAATACAGCTGCATGATTGATTCTCATAGTTGATGCCTCCTCATGGGATTATAGTTTAATAGTATCATGAAGGAATCTGGTAAGCGGAATTCTTTGTTCAGCAAAGAATCCTCCAACGTCCCCCTAAAGATGCTTTTAATATCTGCTAATTGAAGGTTTCTCATCAATACGATATTGGTGCAGGTTTTGTTTCATTTTTTTATTGTGAGTTAAGTAGTATTCGAAAACCTCTTTTGATGTATAGGTTGGCGTGAAGCCGAACACTGTTTTTAGCTTGGTGTTATCAAGGACCGGGCGATAGCGAAGGAAGTTAACCTGTTCCTCTCCGTATTGGGTTAGGGACAAGCGCTTCAGGATGTATAGGGACCCCTTGACGATGGATGAGGGAATCCGGATGACTGGTTTATGCAAGATATGGGCTAGGTCATCGATGGTTAGCTTGCCATCACCGGCTACATTGAATATCCCGGTTACATCACCAGTGACGGCTTTCTCGAGACAGCTTGCTACATCCTCATCCCAGACAAAAACGAACGGACTATCCGACCCGGATATGCCAATCAGCGCTTTCTTTTCGAATAGCGCCGTGATTTGGTTATTCACTGTCTCACCTAGGATAGTCCCGATTCGAAAGATGACCTGCTCAAGCTCAGGATGGGTTTGACGATATTCGGCTAATAACTGTTCAACGAGCCGCTTGTGATGCGAATAGGCAAACTCTTCGTTACCCCGGATTAACCCGTCTTCCTTAATCCATTCCGGATTGTCGGGATGATATCCATAAGCGGCACCGCTCGATGAGACGATGAAGCGTTTCACTCCGCTGTTGATGCTTGCCTTTAGAATATTTTTCGTGCCGAGCACATCGACGGAATACTCGAGCTCGCGATTGCTCTTTTTCCCGGGTGTAACGATGGAGGCTAGATGTACGACGGTATCAATCTGATAATTGGCCATTACCTCATGAACATGCTCTGAACGAATATCAAGTTGGACATAATTAACGGCGGCATCGAAGGAGGATGGGGGCCGCTCCTGTATATCAGTTGCAATGACCCGAATGGCCTCTCCATGCTTTGAAGCGCCGGATAAACGGCGGACGAGGAGACTTCCTAGATACCCCGCTGCACCTGTTATAAGGACATTCATGTTTTCACGCTCCCGACTTGATTTTGGACGCTCTCCTTATGGGGAGGCCTTTTCGACCAATAGGTGGCAATGGTAAGCCCAGAGATGATATGCCAAATCGCCCACCATGCAGCGACAATCGCCATCCCTCCTAAACCATCAAAGAAATTAAAAATCAAGATGAGCCCCAGTCCTGAGTTTTGAATTCCGACCTCAATCGAGATGGCCCGCCGATCCGCAACCGGGAGTCTCAGAAGGGAGGAAGTCGTGTAACCAATCGTGATGGCCAGCAGATTATGGATGAAGACAATGATGGCCACCATGCCAATGAATTCGATGAAGTAGGTGATATTTGCCGCTAAAGATACAATGACAAAGAGCAGGAAGAAGACAATGGATGCCTTTTTAGCCCATTTATTGATCTGCAATGCTTTTGTCGGGTATTTATGCCTTATATACATGCCAACAGCGAGCGGCAGCCCAAGCATCAGGAAAATCGTGACGAGCATGTCCTGCGGGCTGATGGTAAAAGACTTCAGCAGACTGTTGGTCGGTCCATATAAAGAACCCCACAGCAATGTGTTAAAGGGGGTCATGAAGATGGCCAGCACAGTTGATATAGCAGACATGCTGATGGATAGGGGCGTGTTTCCCTTCGCCAAGTAGGTCAAGAAGTTAGAGAGATTCCCTCCAGGGCAAGCCGCAACCAAAAATAAACCGAGTGCTATGCTTGGCCTTGGCTGTATGATAAGAACGAGTAAATATGTGAAAGCCGGGAGCAAGATAAATTGGCAAACCAGCCCGATGATGGCGGGCTTTGGAGTTTTTAAGCTGCGTTTGAAATCAGATGATTGTAGGTCCAGAGCCACTCCAAACATAATGAAACCAATCAGGATGTTCATGATTGTCAGGGAGGCAGCATTGAAATTTAAGTGGATATCATCAATGTTCATCCTATCTTCCCCTTGGCTCAGCGTGCATTTCTTTAAAGTATTTCAAGCCGGGCGCCCACATATGCTTGACGGGGTCTACGTCGACATGAATGACGGAACAAATTCCGCTGCGGATTGAGCGTTCAAGCGCCTCACGGAAATCAGCAGGGTTATTGGCATATTCACCGTGAGCCCCCATGCTTTCAGCAAGCTTATGAAATTCAATATTCCCAAGGTCTGTATTAATGCTTTCTTCAGGACTGAGCGTTTTCTTAAGTAAGGTCTTGATTGGCTTCATGGCAATATGCTGATTGATTTTCACCATTCCCCATTGACGGTCGCACATGACAATGTAAATGACGTGCAGTCCATTACGCACGGCTGTCTCGATATCCTGCGGATGAAACCCCATTGCACCATCGCCGATGACACAGCAGACAGGTACATTCGGTCTTGCTGCCGCTGCCCCGAGTGCCTGGCCGACACCTGCTCCAAGCATGCCGAACTTAAAGGTGGAGACGACTGTTCCTGGTTCTCTTACTTTGTAGTAGAAATTTGTCCAAATGGCTGTATTTCCTCCATCAATGACGAGCGGGGATTCATGAGGAAAAACCTCATTGCAAATAGCGGGCACATGTGCTGAGTTCATTGGAGCTTCGAAATCATTTAATTGCTCATCAAGCTTATTCCGATGCTTCTGTTTATCTTCGAGGTATTTGGTTAGCGTGGCTTCACGAGAGAGGGTGGATAATTGATCTTTAAGTGGCAGAAGTCGTTCATACAGCTTCTCTAAAAAGACTTTCACGTCGGAATGGATAGCAACTGCAGCAGGTTTATTGGCTCCGAGAATGGAGGGGTCTAAATCTACTTGGATCATCTTTTGGTTCGGGTTCCAGTATGGAGCCTTTCCCCACCAGTCCGTTTCACCGAGCCTAGAGCCAAGCGCCAAAAGGACATCCGCCTCATTGCGGACCTTATTATTGGTTTGGATATGCACCATTGGCAGCATTAAGCGGTTATTCTCTGAGAGGGCACCGCGTCCGGCCCAGCTGGTTGTAACCATAGATTGCAGTAATTCGGCGACTCTTTCAAGCTCGTTGAAGGCGCGAGCATGAATGACGCCGCTGCCGGCATGGATAATCGGGAAATTGGCCGAGAGCAATAGTTCCACCGCGTTATCTAGTTGCTGATCGCTTGGTCCTGGCGGCTCGGTCACTCGGTATTGGCTAGGCTCCCAGAAGGAAAGGTCGCATTTCACTTTCGTGTTTAAGATGTTCTCCGGGATATCGAGATGGACAACCCCTGGCCGGCCCTCATAGCATTTCCGGAGGGCGGTGCGGAGCATTTCAGGAATACGTTCGAATGAAGGGACGGATTCGCTCCACTTCGCAAACTGGCCAATCACTCCTGTCTGATCGAAGCATTGGTAGGTACCTCCTCGGTCAGGGTACATGATACCAGTGCGCCTTGCGCTAGTGATGACGAGTACACGGTTGCCTTCTGCTTGTTCAACGACCAACCCGGGAAGGATATTCGCCACACCTGGTCCATTGCTGGCCATGCAGACTCCGAGCTTTCCAGTCAAGCGGGCGTAAGCGCCAGCCATATGGGCAGCGCTCGTTTCGTGGCGCGGAGATATCAACTCAATCCCATGGCTCTGCAAGTTTGAATAAAATCCAAAATAAGTTCCGTCAATTATCCCAAATACTTTCTCAACCGTCTCCAAGCTTAACATCTTGGCAATGACTTCGCCGCCGCTCATTTCTGCCATAGTATCCTCCTTGATAACCATATTTTTTAGCGATGTATTAAATGATTGTCCAATTCTTGATGTAGTTGAAAGAAAATCTGCTCGATATCCTCGAACGTCGGAATTTTGCGATTTGTGTTAATGCCATTGCCGCTAAGACTTCGCTCGACTAAAAGCGGCATGTAGGAGTGATGGTCCTCATCTGTTTGAATGTAGGCTCTGCCTGCCTCCCAAATATGGAAACGCCGATTATATTGCTGGATGAGCATAAGAATTCGCTTAGCTAATGATGCCTTGCTTGCGTTTGGGCTATGCCCCAGCGCAACGGCGATTTCTGCATATCGTTCCTCTGCTTCAATGAGACTGAATTCAATCACGAAAGGATGCAAAAGTGCGACGCTTAAGCCATGTGGCATATTATAGTTAGCCCCTAAGGCTCGTCCTGTTGCATGGGCTAAATTCGTCGATGAGTTGGAGAAAGCTATTCCTGCGTACAAGCTTCCGAGGAGCATTTCATCATAGGCTTGCTGATCATTTGTTCTAGCGTAAGCATCTGGAAGGGCATTGGTGATTTTTTTGATAGCTTCAAGAGCATAGAAGTCTGAGAAATCGTTGGCTTTCGTAGATACATAGGCTTCTATAGCGTGTGTAAGTGCATCTAAACCTGTGTAGGCGGTTATAGCTGGAGGTAATTTCTTGGTCCAATAGGAATCTAGTATGGCCACATCTGGAACAAAGGCTGGGTGAGAGGGGTTATGTTTAATGCCTGTCTCATTATCGGTAATGACCATTACTTTTGTTGCTTCCGACCCTGAGCCAGCTGTGGACGGAATGGCAATCAAGGGAAGGCGTTCAAGGTCAGGATTTTCATGAATCGTATGCAAGGTATCATTTGGATTGGCAGCAAAGACGGAAACAGCTTTAGCTCGGTCGATTACACTGCCGCCGCCAATGGCAGCAATTCCATCACAATATTCTGTCCGTGCTGTATAGACGGCCTTCATAACCTGTTCGATAGTCGGCTCCCCATTATCGCAAACATAGGGGTGAAACGAGATTTGTTCGTTTTCAAGCGATGGGAAAAGGTGTTTTTCCGCATCCTTGAAAAGCTTGTCAGAGATCATGATGAAGGCTTTCTTGATTTCAAGATTACGGATCGCTTCTGTTAACTGTAAGCTGCTATTCCCGCCAGTCATGATGACAGCGGGTTTTAGAATGGATTCGATAGCAATCACTCCTTATTATTTTGTATCCGCTTACAATTAGTCGTTTGTTTGGATATGAAAGCTGTGTATATCTGGTCTATAGATGCCTGTATATTTTCCGGCACCTGTCCAAGGGAGCTCTTGCTTATTCGTTCCAAGTGTAAAGCATTGATCATCTGAGAAACATCGTTGGAGAGAGTTTTATAGAAATAATCTGTTCAGCTTGATAAAACTCCAGTCTAAGCTTCCGTTCAAGCAGGTCATAAATGACGGCTTGATTTAAGTCATATGCAAGCAGTTTATCTCCAATATTTTTGGTATAGTAATATTTTTCTACAGCATACTTAAAGAACATTATAGTCAGCAAAATGGGGAAAAGCAATATTTATCAGAATATTCAAACCATAAAATTCTGATACTGTGACGATATTAAAGCATATAATTGCCGGGCCATTTCACCATTTATTTACGTACCAGTATGGAAGATCCTTATTGCCGTTTGTTCCTTTATCCTTTTCCTTATAATTACAGTATACTATTTAAGAGGACGTATAACGGATGGGAGGGATGGTCTTTGAGAGATTTTGGCAGCAACCTTTATAGGATGTTGGAATGGGTTTCGAGATTCGCCTATTTACATTTATTATGGGTTTTATTTACTTTGGCGGGTGCTGTGATGCTCGGAATATATCCTTCTACGGCAGCTGTCTTTGCCATTATGAGAAAATGGCTGCATGGTGAGTCTGATTTGCCGGTATTCAGGACATTCTGGACTTATTATCGTAAGGAATTTTGGAAGAGTAATCATTTAGGAATTTATATAACGATTATTTTGTTCTTCATTTTTGTTGATTTATTTTACATATACAGCATGGCGGAGAGCTCCTTCAGCTGGATATTTGTTCCGCTGCTCGCAGGCATGCTGCTTTTCTCTTTCTTGCTGTTGTATATCTTTCCTGTGTTTGTCCAATTTGACCACTCAGCTCTTAAGACGATTAGAACGGCTTTTCTTATTATGCTCATCAGCCCGATTCAAATTTTCATGCTGATAATCTGTTTATTGGCAATTGCCGTCATCATCTGGTTCTTCCCGGCAATCGGATTTATCTTTGGAATTAGTTTGTATGCCTTTGTTTCAGTTTGGGTGGCCGGTTATTCCTTTAAACGGCTGTCGTAGACTTGTGTAGTATAAAAGTTCATGCGTACTTTATTCTGCAGAAAGCATAGTGAACAAATCCCGCAGTTTAAGATAAAACAGCTATGGAGAGGCGTAATAAGCATAAAGAGGAAGGATTGAAGTTGAGTGGAAAGCATGGAATACAAAAAGTTAATGGAGGAAATAGAAAAGATTAAGTTTCATAATATCAGTTTGATCACACTTGTGGGATTGTTGAATGAGGAGAGAATGACTGAACCGACAATTTATGAAACCGTCGTTACATATGATTTATCAAAAAGAGATTTAAGGGAATTTACTAAACTCATTCAAAATTTTGATGAGAAGTTTTTGAGCAAAAGGCATTAAAAATTAATCCTGTCTTCTCTCAAAATAATATTATCTCCATTATAAAATCCATGGTTGCATCTGGGATGCTCAAAGATAAGTGCTCAGATATTTTGAAAGCGTATGAGTAAATAGATGAATGCTTAATCAATAATCCTTATTGTACAGCCGGAAAGTTTAGCTGGAAATATAAATTCAAAAGAGAAAAGTGGAAAAACTTGGTGGTGCAAATGAATGGAAAATAACCTCATTATAAAACCATATTCAAATGAGTATCAGGATCAGGCAGTAGAATTAATTCTTCATATTCAGCAACAAGAATATAATATTCCTATAACAAAGAATGATCAACCTGATTTGTTTACTATAGAAGATTTTTATCAGAAGGGTAAGGGAAACTTTTGGGTGGCTGTTTGTGGTCATAAAGTAGTTGGTACAATCAGTCTTTTGGACATAGGAAAGAATCAAGTCGCCTTAAGAAAGATGTTTGTAGATAAAGAATACAGAGGTCCAAAATTTAAGACTGCAGGTCTTTTATTGAACACTGCAATTAAATGGGCAAAAGACTGTTCCATAGATACCATTTATCTTGGAACAACACCTCAATTTTTAGCTGCCCATAGATTTTATGAAAAAAGTGGATTTATAAGCATTAATCTGAATGATTTACCTGAAGATTTCCCAGTATTAAATGTTGATAAAAAATTTTATATGCTTTCTCTTAATGGCATGTAATCGAAATTTGTTCTTAAAGTAACGGGGCTGGGATATAAGTATCTCAGTCAATAATAATCCCGAACTATTAGGTGATATTTTAATTAATATTTCTCCTTTAATAGTTCGGGTTTTTGTTTTCAATAGATTTGTTCATTTTGTATACCATTATTACTAACTAGCGCAATGGAACGAACTTGTTCTTCCAACGTAACTCATTGATAAGTAACAAAGCCTCTTAAGATTTATTTAGATATTTTTCGTCTTTCAGGATCGTTTATAAGTCATATCCCAGCCCCTTTTATGTTGAACTTCTTATGGAAGTAAAGGGGATGGTTCGGAAAGTACAGAAAAGTCTGAGTGTCTTTATGATAATATATTATTAATTTTCTGGTGCGCCCGTTTGTTTAATAAAATATAGAGTTAAATAAGACATGGATGAAGAAATCTGCCGACATATGGGCAACCATTGCATATTCTAATCCTTTTTTCCAGTATAAATACCCAAACCATAAACCTAAAAGACCATTTAACACTATTGCTCGTACCACAATAATTGTAGATAGTTCACCAAACACTTGTATTGTTGCAGGTAAGTGACCTATTCCAAATAGAATTGCTGTAAGGAAAATTGCTATGTAGAAGAAGCTATTAGGAATATTTCTTTTTTCTTTTTTTGTTATTCGTGCAAGGATCCAAACCAATAGCGTCATTCCAAATAATCGCAGCATTAATTCTTCTGTAATCCCCCCATAAAACATTGCAAGTAATCCTTGCCACCAAACAGTAGCAGGTGTTTGTTCATCTGGCATTTCTATGAAAGGGGTAAATACAAATACATCGAGGAGCAATATGATGAGAGAACCAATTAACGAAACTAAAATACCAATTAACATCCATTTTTTTGAGATTATCGGTATTTTCTTTTCATAAACAATCCCCTCAAGTATTGGGGCACTTAATCCAACTCTCCTTTGCAGTCTTACGCCTATTAATACCAATAGGAATAATTGTAAAATCTGCACAATAGAGTTTACAGTTATAACAAATGAAGCTGTTGTATCTTTTGGTATAGTTTGATTACTCATTAAAGTGGTCAATATATAGGGGATAATAGCAATTATTCCAATCGCACCTAATATCGTAAGCAATAAAACTAGCTTTATTTTCCACTTCTTCTCCATAAATACCCTCCTCAGAATCTTTTACGTAACTTTGCTATTAAGATATGAATTTTTGCGTAATTATGTATAGTTATTTTAACATATAATACCAATTAACATCCATTTTTTTGAGATTATCGGTATTTTCTTTTCATAAACAATCCCCTCAAGTATCGGGGCACTTAATCCAACTCTCCTTTGCAGTCTTACGCCTATTAATACCAATAGGAATAATTGTAA
>CAJGCH010000110.1 GCA_904501845.1 uncultured Bacillaceae bacterium
AATGGCAAGGTAATTTCATTGGCGACAGCACATTATTTCGCTAAAGCTAATTTTGGATACATTGTTTATTTGGCTGCCCATCCCGATAAACGAGGTGCCGGCTTAGGAAAGAAAACCATTCAGGAAATCGAAAGACGGCTCCATCTGGATGCCAAAGCACACGGCTATCCTTGCCTATCTGCAGTTGTCCTTGAAACAGAAAAGGAAACAATGGCCCACAATGAGGAAGAATACTCCGCTAACCTCAAAAGGTTGAAGTTCTTCGAAGGATTAGGCTTTCGCATTGCTAAAATCAATTATGTGCAACCGCCCCTGTTCCGCGGTCAAACCCCGGTCCCATTGTATCTTCAAATGAAGATTTCGAATGAAGATACAATCATTAATCCAGAAGAAGTAATTGATGTAATATATAGAGAAAAATACAAAAAGGTAAACCAAGTCTCAACTGCAGAGCTGGAAATTTGCCTTGAAGCCTAAATAAACAGACAGGGCACCGGCTGCCTTGTCTGTTCTTATTTCAACCCTTTGGTTTAAAGATTAATGCTGCCAGGAATCCAAAGACGACAGCTGCAGAAATACCAGATGAAGTAATCTCGAACATTCCGGTTAAAACGCCGACAAGTCCATGCTGGCTCGCTTCCTGCATGGCCCCATTAACGAGGGAATTCCCGAAGCTGACAATCGGAATCGTTGCCCCGGCACCCGCGAAATTAGCAAGCGGCTCATACCACTGGAACCCTCCGAGAACGGCGCCGGTAGAAACCAATAAGCTCATCGTATGAGCAGGCGTCAGCTTGGCAATATCAAAAAGAAGCTGCCCAACCACACATATCAGTCCGCCTACAACAAAAGCCCAAAAAAACATTGCTAGCATAAGCTTTCCTCCCTTCCCTACTCCATTTCTATTGACACAGCATGCGCAATGCACGGTATCGATTCTTTTTGCTGTACCGTAAGCGGTGATAGCAAAGCACCGGTTGCCGCTAATAAAATACGTTTATAGGCTCCCTTTTTCATTTCGTTCAATAAGTGCCCATAAAGGACAGTCGCAGAACAGCCCGCTCCGCTTCCTCCTGATTGCACGTTTTGGTCATCCTTATACAGCATAAGACCACAATCACGGAACTGATCAGGCTTTAACTTCAGTCCCTTTTGCTCAAGCAGATCCAGGGCTGCTGATTGCCCGATTTTCCCGAGATCTCCTGTTACGATTAAGTCATAATAATCAGGTTTTATGTTGAAATCATTGAAATGAGCAGAAATGGTTTCAGCTGCAGCTGGAGCCATCGCGCCTCCCATATTGAAGGGGTCTTTCATTCCTAAATCCACGACCTTCCCGATGGTCGCACTCTTAATGACAAGTTGATTCTTGGCTGCACCCCTATTTTGCTCAAGTAATGCCGCACCGGCTCCGGTCACGGTCCACTGTGCGGTAGGCGGCTTTTGTCCTCCATATTCCGTCGGATAACGGAACTGCTTCTCAACCACGGCATTATGGCTAGACGCACCGGTTACCACCTTCTCAGCCCCTTGATAATTAACGGTGAAGGCCGCAAGCGCCAGGCCTTCCATTGATGTTGAACACGCACCGAATAAGCCAAAGTAAGGAATCCCCAGTGTCCTGGCTGCAAAGCTTGTCGGCGTTATTTGATTCACTAGATCACCTGCGAATAAAAACTGAATATCCTCATTCTTCAAGCCCTTCTTCTCGATGGCGCGCCCTACCGCTTCTTCAAGCAATACACGATGAGCTTTCTCATAGGAAGCTTCCTCTAGCCAAAGATCATCATGAATGATATCAAAATCATCCCGGAGATGTCCCTGACCTTCAAAAGGGCCTACACTGACACCCGTAGATGTAATCACAGGCCTATTTTGAAATAACCAAGATTGTTTGCCACTGAGCATAATTACCCTCCTATTATCATTTGATAGATTTGCTTAATCAGGGCAACGACAAAGGCAGAGAAGACCCCAAAGACAATGACAGATCCAGCCAATTTGAATATATTACTGCCAACACCGAGAACAAGTCCCTCTGTTCGGTGCTCAATTGCTGCAGAAATGACTGAATTTCCAAAGCCTGTCACAGGAACAGCACTTCCTGCACCAGCAAATTGCCCGATCCGGTCATACACGCCAAATCCTGTTAGCAGCATCGCAATAAATATCATCGTCGCAACAGTTGGATTTCCTGCTGTCTGCTCTGTAAAGTTAAAGAAAAATATATAAAAATACGTAATAAATTGGCCAACAAGGCAAAAGGTTCCGCCCACTAAGAAAGCCTTTAGGCAATTCTTTAAAACAGGGCGTTTCGTTTCATACTTTTGTTCCAATTTCTTATATTGTTCCTGCTCTTGTGTCTTATTGTCTTTTGCCACTTCCGTCACCTGCCTAAGTCATTTCTTTTTCAAGGTCCATGATTTTCCCAAACCATTTCTTGGCTTTCTCTTTTGAATAGCCTTTATCCTGTACCTGAACAATCAGTTCAACTACTTCAAGAAATATTTTTATGTCACTTGAGATGACAATTTCATATCCCTTGAATTTCTTATTCAGATCGCTCGTCAAATCCTTATCAATTGAGGCCATCTTGAAGCGCTTCATATGCTTAACTTTATAAGCGACCAAAATTTGCTTGCCCTTTTGCACGACGGCAACATCATAAATCTCGTCATGGTCGGCAACCACCTTCTTAATCTTCTCAAGCGGCGCTTCCTTATCTCCTCCTAAATACGCAGGGTCCATATCGACAGAGGAAATAAGCGAACGAATCGCTTCCTTGCTGCTCGAATCGCCCGCACATCCCCCCAAGAGTATGGAGAAAAGAAGCATGGAGATAGAGACCATATAAATTTTTCTCATATTTTCACCCCTACTATAAAACTCACTTGAGTTTATTCTTTGCTCGATTTGAAATTTTATCCGCATAATAAAAAACCGCCGCTAATGCGACGGTCAGCTCATTTTATCCTTATTTTCCTCGTGCCTTTTTCCATTTTCCGCAGCCGCATCCCTTCTTTTTTACAACAGGGGGTTCCATCTTAGCTGCCGGTTGAATGACCTTCCTTTGTCCCTTCATAATAGCTCCGTCCTCCCTTTCCCATAATGATATACACTATGAAAAAAGGAGGAGGTTTGTCTGTTATAAATGTCCATTGCAGGGGGATATATACCTGCCTTAAAAACGGATGATTTTGATGCCCTTGATTTGTCTAATCTGATGCCTGATCCACTTCTTCCCGAAAGCTGCCTTAATATAGACATACTCTCCCTTAACCTTTTCAACCGTCCCTCTTAATTTCTTTCCATCAATAAAAAAATCACAGATAGGCCGGGGCATCAAGGAAGGAATTTGGGCCAAATAGCGCACCAGCTCATCCTTGGTCATATCCTCAAGCTTCTTCCGCTTCGTTCCGTTATAATGAGGGGTCTCTTCATCTGCGTCCAATAGCTCGATATACTCATCCTTTTTCTTTTCCACTCCAAAACTAAGCACCGACGGAGGCTCCATTCCCTCTCCTTGGACGGATATTTCTTCACCGCGCCGGCTGTCTTCAGTTTGTTTCATCATCTCCTTTGCTGCTAAATTCGTAAAAAAATCGTCAATCTCCACTATCTCTTCTTCCATTATACGTAATTTTAATTGTTCTTTATCAAGCCAGGCATTGGCTGGCAGAATCCCGTCTTGCTCATCCCTATTACTCATCATAAAACCCTCCTGCCTCGCGAACTTTACCTACTCATTCATATGCGAGAACGGCCAAGAATATTTCCAAGCTGCAAGATGGAAAAAGCGCCTTGGTTCAAGCAATACCTTGAACAAGACGCTGATTTTTTATTGTTGCTTCATTTTTGGGTCTAGAGCATCCCTTAGGCCGTCTCCCAATAGATTAAATCCTAGAACGGTCAGCATAATCGCAAGCCCCGGGAAAAAGAGCGTGCCAGGTGCCTGTACGAGGTATCCCTTCGCATCAGCAAGCATTTTGCCCCACTCAGGTGTCGGCGCCTGTGCTCCAAGCCCAAGGAAACCAAGCGCTGCCGCTTCGATAATGGCAGTCGCAATTGCCAATGTCCCTTGAACGATAATCGGGGTAATACTATTAGGCAAGACATGATGGAAGATAATTCGTCCATCTGACATTCCAATGGCATTCGCAGCCAATATGTATTCCTCTTGCTTCACACTCAGTACCCTCGAACGAATCAATCGGCCGAAATTCGGGATATTAATGACAGCAATCGCAATCAAAGCATTTTGAAGAGATGGTCCTAGAATAGACACAATGGCAATCGCGAGTAAAATACTTGGAAAAGCAAGCAAGATATCAAAGAACCTTGAAATGATCGTATCAATCAAGCCCCCATAGTACCCTGCAATTAATCCCAGCAACGCCCCAATGATGACTGAGCCAAGAACGGAAAAGAATCCAACCCAAAGCGATATCCTTGCCCCATGTATAACTCGGGATAGGATGTCCCTTCCAAAGTCATCCGTTCCGAACCAATTATCTGCCGATGGAGGCAGCAAACGCTTACTCAAATCCTGCTCATTGATTCCATATGGTGCTATGAAGGGGGCAAATATCGCAAGTAACACGAAGAAGATGACAATGCCAAGACCAACTACCGCCAAACGGTTTCTTCTAAAAATCACCCAGGCCTCAATCCACGGGGATTTTGGTTTTGTATCAAGCTGTAATTCTGTATTTCTAGCCAACTCCGCCACTTTAGGTTCACATCCTCTATTTGGAGTATTTTATTCTCGGATCAACTAAAGCATAGAGAAGATCGACGATTAAATTGATAAACACAAAGGCTGTTGCAATTAAAAGTATGCCTGATTGAATAACCGGATAATCGCGATAATTTATCGCATCATACAGATATCTTCCAATCCCGGGCCATGCAAAAATAGTCTCGGTCAGAATTGCTCCCCCAAGCAGGAGTCCTGTCTGTAAGCCAATAACTGTCAAGACAGGGATAAAGGCATTTTTCAGGGAATGCTTGTACACTACCCAAAACATGCTGACCCCTTTTGCCCTTGCCGTACGAATGAAATCTGATTTCATCACTTCTAGCATAGTGGAACGTGTCATTCGGGCAATGATGGCCATTGGTATTGTCGCCAGGGCAACGCTTGGCAAAATCAAATGCTTGACAGCTGTCATAAATTGACCGAAATTACCCTGTATTAATGTATCAATTAAATACAGATTGGTAATGGAGTCAATCGGGTCGCGGATGTTCTCTCTCCCAGAGGTAGGCAGCCACCCCAATTGGATTGAGAATGCCCATTGCTCCATAAGTCCCAGCCAAAATATTGGCATTGACACACCAATCAATGCCAATACCATCGCCAAGTAATCAAACCATGAATTTGAAAACCATGCACTGATGATTCCGGCATTTACGCCAATAAATACTGCAAGCAGCATGGCAACAAACGTCAATTCAAGCGTCGCAGCAATATATGGCCAAACCTCTTCCATAATTGGTGTTTTCGTTCTCAAAGAGGTTCCAAGATCTCCTGAGAATAATTGTTTAATATAGTCGAAATACTGAATATACCATGGCTGATCTAGCCCAAGCTCCTTCGTCAAGCTGGCAATCGCATCTGCCGTTGCCCTTTGGCCGAGGATAACCTGTGCCGGGTCACCCGGAATCGCCCGTACAATCGCAAAGACGATGATAGTCATGCCAATCAAAACCGGTATTACGGATAATAATCTCCTGATCGTGTAAGATAGCATGTCGCTTTACCTCCATAATGAAAGGGGCAGCCCCATATAACAGCTTGCTTATCGGGTGCCCCTTCCTCATAAACTTTTACTTGAACTCTACGTTTTTGAAATAGTCGGAGCCTGTTGGATGCGGCACGAAGCCGGACACATCAGCTGAGGCTGCCAATAAAGGCGTAGAGTGAACGAGCGGAATCCATGGAGCATCTTCGTGAATGATTTCTTGCGCTTGTTTATATAATTCATTCCGTTTTTCCTGATCAACTTCTGTTTGCGCTTCAATCAAGACATCATGAAGCTTATCATTAGCATAGTGAGAATAGTTGTTGGATCCGATTGAATCCTTATCTAGCAATGTGTAAAGGAAGTTGTCTGGATCTCCATTGTCACCAGTCCATCCGAGCATATAAGCCGGATAATCCCCAGCAGCCGCCTGGTCAAGATAGGTTGCCCAGTCAACCGTTTTGATTTCAACATCTACACCAATCTTGCCCCAGCTTTCTTGAATAACCTGTGCAATTTTGTTGCCTTCTGGGATATATGGACGTGCCACTGGAATCGCCCATAGCTCTGATTTAAATCCATCCGGGTAGCCTGCCTCAGCAAGCAATTTCTTCGCTTTATCCAAATCATACTCATAATCGGAAATCTCATCATTATAGCCTTCGATTGAATCAGGCATTGGGTTCTTAGCCGGGACAGCCAAGCCTGAGTAGAAGGAATCAATAATGGCTTGTTTGTCAACGGCATGGCTTAGCGCCTGGCGTACTTTTGCATTGTCATACGGTTTTTTCGTCACATTAAAGCCAAGATAGCCAACGTTCATAGAAGGGCGCTCAATGGTTTGAAGATTGCTGTCAGATTTAATCTTTTCCAGGTCAGTAGGGTTGACACCGTCCATCAAATCAATCTCACCAGTGGACAATGAATTTAATCTCGTTGAGTTATCAGGGATAACTTTAAAGATCAATTGATTTAATTTTGGTTGACCATCAACATAATAGTCTTCATTCTTCTCGAGAACGATGCTGTCATTTGCTTTCCACTCCACAAATTTGAATGGACCCGTTCCAACAGGGTTTTTGCTGAAGTTGTCATCCCCCTGTTCCTTAAGTGCCGTAGGGCTGGCGATTCCAAAGCAGCTCATTGCCAAATTCTTCAGGAATGGCGCTTGCGGGCGGTTTAATGTGAACACAACTGTGTATTCATCTTCTGCCTTCACTTCTTTAATCACATGGCCTTCGTCCCCTTTGTAGCCTCCAAACATGGAGTAGTAAGGGAATTGCTCATCATTTCCGTTCATCCAGCGCTCAAAGTTAAACACGACCGCTTCTGCATTGAAATCAGTTCCATCATGGAACTTAACGTCTTCACGAAGCTTGAGCGTGTATGTCAAACCATCCTCAGAGGCTTCCCATTCTTCCGCAAGTCCAGGGTGGAGAGTTGTATCCTGTTCTCCATAAGTCAATAATGTTTCAAAGATATTGATGGTTACTTTATAAGATTCCCCTTCAGTTGTCGTAATCGGGTCAAGAGAGGTAGAATCCCCGCCTCGGCCATAAACGAGCGAATCCTTCTTATTGTCGCCCTCACCGGAGCCTTTTGTTTCCTCATCACCTGAACTGCATGCGGCAAGGAACAGACTAGCTATCATGATGCTTACCATGGCTAGCAATAACTTCTTTTTCATTAACGCGAACCCCCTATTTTATCATTTTATTATCATTGCTGATGGCATCATCATATAGATGACATGCAGCATAATGACCTCTCTCTAATTCTTGATACACCGGAATGACAGACTTGCACGCCTCCATCGCATAGGCGCAGCGGGTATGGAACGGACAGCCGCTCGGAGGATTGGACGCACTTGGTATATCGCCTGTCAGTTCTATCTTCTCTCTCTTAATGTCCGGGTCTGGAATAGGAACGGAGGATAGAAGAGCCTTCGTATATGGATGAAGCGGATTTGTATACAACTCTTCACTATCCGCAAGTTCAACCAATTTCCCTAAATACATGACACCGACCCGATCACTGATATGCCGGACTACCCCAAGGTCATGAGCAATAAATATATAGGTCAGGCCAAATTCTGCCTGGATATCCTTTAGCAAATTTAAGACTTGAGCCTGAATGGATACATCTAGTGCCGATACTGGCTCATCGGCTATGATCAATTTCGGCTTCGTCATCAAGGCGCGGGCGATTCCGATTCTCTGGCGCTGCCCGCCGCTGAATTGATGAGGATAACGGTCTAAATGATATGTACTTAATCCGACAACATCCATCATTTCCTGGATTTGTTTTCTTCTTTGTTCTTTATTGCCAACACCATGAACAATCAATGGTTCCTCTAGAATTTTTTTTACGCTGTGGCGCGGATTTAAGGAAGCATACGGGTCCTGAAAAACCATTTGGATATCACGCCGCACTGCCTTTAGCTCACTTTTGGACATCTTCATGATTTCCTTGTCCTCAAAGACGATGCTTCCCTCTGTCGGATCTATCAGTCTCATAAGCAGGCGCCCGGTTGTCGATTTCCCGCATCCGCTCTCACCCACAATTCCAAGCGTTTCTCCCTTTCTTACATAAAAGGAAACATCATCAACCGCCTTAACTTCGCCTTGTTTCCGGCCGAGAATTCCCCCGTTAATCGGGAAATACTTCTTCAGACCGTTAACCTTTAATAACTGCTCCGCCATGTGCCGCTTCCCCTCCCTCTCCTTGATATAACAGGCATCTTACCATCTGGCCTTCAGACGAGACTTTTTGTAATGCTGGGGATACGGTCCCGCATGCGGGCATGGCATATTCACAGCGCGGTGCAAAGACACAGCCGTTATCAATGGTTCCTGGTTTTGGCACATTGCCCGGTATCGAATACAGCTTGCTGTCTTTTTGGCGAATATCCGGAACAGACTTAAGCAGCCCCTTTGTATATGGATGCTTCGGATTCTTGAATATATCGCGGACACTGCCCTTTTCCACAATTTTGCCGGCATACATAACAAGCACCCGATCGCAGACCTCAGCAACCACCCCAAGGTCATGGGTAATAAGAATAATCGATGTATCTGTCTTCTCATTCAAATCCTTCATCAATTTTAAAATTTGCGCTTGTATCGTCACATCAAGTGCCGTCGTCGGCTCATCGGCAATCAATATATTAGGCTGGCAAACCATCGACATCGCAATCATGACCCTTTGCCTCATCCCCCCTGAAAGCTCATGAGGATAATTCTTCATCATGCTCTCCGCCCTTGGCAACCCAACCAGCTTTAACATCGCTACACATTCAGAAAATGCTTTTTTCTTATTCGTATCATGATGAAGAAGGTACGCTTCCATCATTTGCTGCCCCACCGTGAATAACGGGTTCAAGGAAGTCATCGGCTCCTGAAAAATCATCGAAATTTGGTTTCCCCGAATCTTTCTCATCTTTGCCTCCG
>CAJGCH010000111.1 GCA_904501845.1 uncultured Bacillaceae bacterium
CATCTGTAAACTCCATTTCTTACATGGAACAACCGCCAGACCTCCTGCTGACGGTTGTTTTTCTTGTTCATTTTCGCAGCTGGAAATGCGCATTGATTTGTCCCTTTATCATCTCATTGCGGGCCTTCTTTCGGGTATGCTCCTTCGTCAGCTTTTTCTTGATTTCAGACGTCTGCACCCCTTCTTCTCTTTTCTCAGCGATTTTCATTAAGGTTTCTACATCCTCAAAGGAATATTTCCTTACCCCCTTTTCCGTCCGCCCGGGAGCGAGCAGACCCCGTTCCTCATAGTAACGGATTTTACGAAGGGATAGACCTGTTAATTCACTGACGATTCCAATCGAAATCACTTTTTTCTCTTTAAATGATGTCATAGCTCCCTCCTTCACGACATAGCCTTTTGAAAAAGCTATATAGATGATTATCTCTAAATAAAGCGTTTTCTCAACGGTTTTGGAAGAAGTCCTCACATACGTTTTATAATCAGAGAAAATGGTTGTGAGCTCATCCTCTTTATGCTCCTTTTCCAAATGATTTAGCAGAGAATAATATATTGGAATTTTCTGTTTTTTTATTTCTGACAATGTGAGATAATGTTCCATATTATAGTTAGAATGAGGTGAATCACAGATGACACAGGAGTCTTCCTATAAGGACAAAAAGGTCATAACAATAGGTGTTGTCAGAGAACTGACCGGATTGACAGAGAGGCAGATCCGATATTATGAAGAACGGAAATTGATATTTCCAGATCGGACCGCCGGGGGAAGCAGGAAATACTCCTTCACCGATATCGAGCTGCTCATGGAGATAGCCGAGAAAATTGAAGATGGCGTCCAAACCTTTGAGATTCGTCAAGAAATGATCCGGGAGAAGAAAAAGGAAGATGCCGCTTCGCTTCGCAAGAAAATGCTTCAAGGACAAATCAACGCTCAATTTGGTATCCGAAAGATTTAACCTTCCATTTCAACCTCTTAGAATAAACCTCATAAGCGAAACTTTAGTCCTAATCCAGATTTCATGTAAGGATTTCTAACATCATTGTAGAAATCGATTTCTCTTGATGCGACAATACAATTGCAGCAAGCGAAAATAATGAAATGGAAGGTGAGGACTAATGGAAGATACTTTATATTTAATGAACAGCCTCTGGATTATGATTTCAGCAATTTTAGTTATTTTAATGATTGGAGGCTTCATCCTGCTGGAGACAGGCTCCACTCGAATGAAGAATGCCGGGCATATCGCCGGCAAAACGATTCTGACATTCGGCATATCCTCCATTGTCTTCTGGGCAGTAGGATATGGATTGATTTTCGGAGATGGAGGCGGACTAAGTAAATTTATCGGTCTATCCGACTTCTTCTATTCCGGTGCGGAGGCTGAAGATGCCGCGTATAACGGCTCCGTATTCTTTGTTTTCCAAACAGCGTTTGCTGGAATTGCTATGACAATTGCTTTCGGCGGATTTGCTGAAAGAGCGAAGATGAGCGTTTATCTCGTATTCGCCGTTTTATTCGCCGCATTGGTTTACCCGCCTATCGCTCATTGGATTTGGGGAGGCGGCTGGTTAGCTGATCACGGGAAACAAGACTTTGCTGGGTCGACAGTCGTTCACTTAACGGGTGCGATGGCAGCCCTTGCTGCAACGATTCTCTTGAAACCGCGAATCGGAAAATACAATAAAGATGGCTCTGCCAATAATCTTTACGGACATAACCAAGTATACACAGCTCTTAGCGTCTTACTGTTATGGGTTGGCTGGTTCGGCTTCAATGCCGGCAGCACGGTCTCTGTTGATGCCGGATTCTTCGGTTTTGTTGCTTTGAATACAAATCTCGCTGCCGCTGCAGGAACTGTAGCCGCAATGATCATTTCTTGGATTGTTCTTGGCAAGGCAGATGTATCTATGATGCTAAATGGCGCATTGGCCGGCTTGGTCGCTATCACTGCTTCTTGTGCATTCGTTGATACATGGGGTGCTCTCGTTATTGGATTTATCGCTGGAATTCTCGTATTCTACAGCATACGTTTCTTTGAAGCTCGCAAGATTGACGATCCCATCTATGCTCTTTCCGTCCATGGCGCTGCCGGGATTTGGGGCACATTATCCACTGGTTTCTTCGCGACAACTGAACTAGCCTCTGTCGGAAAGCCTGGCCTATTCTATGGAGGCGGCTTTGAGCAATTAGGCGTACAGGCACTGGGCGTAGTGGTCTGCGGCGCATTTGCCTTCATCGTCTCCTATGCGATTTTGTTTATCATGAAATCGTTCATGGGCGGTCTCCGAGTAACCGAAGAAGAAGAGATTATGGGTCTGGATATGAGTGAGCATGGCGTATACGGTTACCCAGAAATGATTAAACCGGATACTAAGGTTATTGCTTCTGATAAATCTTCTGTTATATAAGCAAGACCATCTCATCATACAGCAGGTTTCATATACACGCATTCCCCTTGGGCGCTTCCCTGCTCCAAGGGGTTATGCCCTGTTAAGGAGGTTTTTATGTCCGTAATTCCTGAGCATTATAAGGCTATTCGAACGTATAGGGATCAAAAAATAAAAAACCTTCCGTCCGATTCTAGTATTCTCAATGAATGGCATGACGACATCATGACACGGTCTGTCAAGCAATCAATTGAACTTCATGTCTCATCCCACGGTCCTCCTCCCTCCCCCTTTTGCTTCTTTGTCATGGGAAGCGCTGGGCGGAAGGAACAAGGAGTGTGGAGCGACCAAGATCACGGCATCATTTATGAACAGAATACAGAGGAAGCAAAGCGATATTTCGTTTTTTTAGGCAAAGAAATCTCCAATGGATTGGCCATAACGGGCTATCCATTATGCAGCGGATTGGTGATGGCAAGCAACCCATTTTGGTGCCGCTCTCGGGAGGAATGGAGAAAGCAGGCTGATGAATGGACAAGTGATGCATCATGGGAATCCATTCGCTATCTATTAACGTTTCTCGATGGGCGATGCCTGTTCGGGGAGGAAACATATATCTCGGATTTAAAAAGAACCGCCTATCGTTTTATTCATGAAAAGCAGCTGATCAATCGTATCCTTGAGAATACGATGCACATCAAGAAGGCCGTCAATATGCTGGGTCATTTCCTCGTTGAAACACACGGGGCATATACCGGTCTATTAAACATTAAGGACACCGGCTTATTCCCTTATATCAATGCCGGACGGCTCCTTGCCATTTCTGAAAACTTGATGGCAACGTCAACCCATATGCGTCTGCAAGAACTCCCTCCTTCCATCTTGAACGAAGAGAACAAGGAGAAGTTTAGCCGCCAGTTTTTGACGCTCCAGAAATATCGTCTCCAATACGGAGACCATACGGATTATGAATCAGGTCATTATTTGTTTATCAATCGTTTATCGAAGGCTGAGAAGAAAGAATTGAAGGAGCTCATCAAGGATGGGCAGCATTTGAATGAATATGTACGCAGATATACAGAGAGGAAGGGTCATCATGGCAATGAATGATTTCATCCAGTTTTTCCGAGGGATGGGCGGGAAGATTAGCTCAAATGTCTTAGCCGGCATGCAGGGACAGACATCAGCACAAAGCATTTCCTTTCTTCGCCAGCTGGAAAAGGAAGTTCGCCAAAAGGAAGACCTCTCCTGTCCCCTTCATGAATTGGAAGTCGTCGTGTTCGACATGGAAACGACCGGATTCTACCCGGATAAAGGGGATAAAATCATCTCCATTGGCGCAGTTAAAATGAAGGGGACTTCATTCAGCGAGGAGGAAACATTCTATTCCTTAATCAAGAATGAGGATCCTATCCCGCCGGAGATCGCAGCGCTGACGAATATTACCGATGAACAACTGCGGGATTCGCCTGAAGCTCATGAAGTTCTCCTTAAATTCTATCAATACATTTCTTCGAGAATCCTGATTGCTCATCATTCCAAGCATGAACAATCCTTCATGCAAAAGATTACATGGGACCTCATGAAAACCAGATTCCAGCACAGGATCATTGACACATCATTTTTGACGAATCTCTTTCAGCCTGTCTCAAGGACCCGGCCGCTCGAAATTCTGTGCGAGGAATGCGGCATAGATGTGAAAGACCGGCATCATGCACTCGGGGATGCAATCATGACTGGCCATTTATGGGCCCATTATTTGCAGCTGGCGATGGATGCGGGTTACAGAAACCTTGGGGATGTATATAGCGAAATCGCCAAGCGGCGATGAAAAAAGCCCATTAGCAGGGCTCTTTTTCATTCCTCTCCTTTTTTCACCCATTCAGCCACGGATACCGTGCGTTTTGCCTGATATTTCACCGCTGCCTCAACATCTTCGACCATCTTCCCGTCCTGTCCGACGGTCACGCTCGTTCCATACGGATTGCCTCCCGCCTTATAGGCAGAAGGGTCAGCATACCCCGGGGCTGCGACGATAGCGCCCCAATGATACATCGTCGTGTACAGGGAAAGAATGGTTGCTTCCTGTCCGCCATGCGGATTCTGTGCAGACGACATGGCACTTACTACCTTATTGACGAGCTTGCCGTTAAACCAAAGCCCGCCTGTCGTATCCAGGAATTGCTTCATTTGGGAGGGCATATTGCCAAAGCGGGTTGGCACGCTGAAAATGATGGCATCTGCCCATTCAAGATCGTCCAGGGTGACTTCCGGCACCTCCTTGGTAGATTCCAAAAAGGCTTTCCAGTCCTTATTGGCGTCAATGACGGATTGCGGAGCGAGCTCTGGCACCTTCATCACTTTTACCTCAGCTCCTGCCTCTCTCCCAGCATACTCAGCCCATTTCGCCAGCTGATAATTCGTGCCGCCCGAGCTGTAATAGATAATGGCTAGTTTTATTGGCATCTCCATTTCTCCTCCTTTACGTCGTTAACGCGATTTAGAATTCATCGCCACCCTTTCAATCTACCCTTTTTTTACCGTTCAAAAGCCTATTCTGTTTCCCGCATGCGAATTTCTATTAAACTCGCCTCAATCTCTTCTCTTTTATCTTCATATTCGTCAGGAAGCATCAAGGACTCACCGAGATGGTCTAACTCCTCATCAATTAGGAAACCAGGAGGATCTGTAGCAATCTCAAACAGGATATCGCCATGTTCCTTGAAGTAAATGGCCTGAAAGTATTTCCGATTTTTGACCGGTGTCACCGTATAGCCTTTATTTATAATGAACGCGCGAGCTTCAATTTGTTCCGCACTATCCTGTGCTCTAAAAGCAATATGATGGACCGTTCCTGTTCCCATTCTTCCGCGCTCACGCTCAGAAACATCGACATCAATGATGTTCCCTAATTCCCCTTCACTGCGGTATCTGACATAATTCCCTTCCTTCCCGGCAGCCTCAAATCCTAGCCCTGACCTAAGCAACCCCATCGTATGGCCCGGGGAGCTTGATAGGAGAACGGCACCAGCAAAACCTTTAATGGCTGTCTCCGGGCTCCCTCCGTTAAAAGGCCACTCAGACCGGGCGCCTTCTTCCCTTTCAACCAATTCAAGCTGAAGGCCGTGCGGATCATCAAAGGATAAATAGGTTTCTCCGAATCGCACTCGTTTGTTGAATAAAACCTGATTGGCATGCAGCCTTTTCTCCCAGAATGGCATGGAGCCTTGCGGAATGGCGAAGCTTGTGGCGCCAACCTGTCCTGTCCCAACCCGTCCTCTAAATCCTTTAACCCACGGAAAGAATGTCATAATCGTTCCTGGGGAGCCTTTATCATTGCCGAAATAAAGATGATAGGCACCTGGGTCTTCGAAGTTGACCGTCTTTTTCACGAGGCGAAGTCCAAGAATCCCACTGTAAAAATCAAAATTCTCCTGGGGATTGCCAACGATGGCTGAAATGTGATGAATGCCCTTTGTTTTAAACATGCAGATTCCCTCCCTTTCAATCTAATTACTTGTATTTTCTCATTATCTCAACTTCGAGATAATAGTCAATCTAACAGCTTGAGAAAGGATTTTTTGCTGGTCTCCTCTTCATTCATCCAGCTGCAATCGGCTGAGTTAGAAGCGGCTGCGGCATAAATACACGGCCGAGTAATATATTCAATGACCAAAAAGCCGCTTCCTTTTAAGAAGCAGCTTTTACTGAAATAAGAACCTATTAAAATATCGTCGTTATCTCGGGGAATCTTACTCTTATATAAGAGTTACATTCACATGCTTTCTCTGCTTGCCGCCACTTTTTCTTCCATGAAGGCCAGGACATCATCTCGCAGTGCTGGATTCTTTAAGGCAAACTCAATCGTCGTCTTAACGAACCCAATCTTTTCACCGACATCATAGCGTGTTCCCTCAAATTCATAGGCAAACACACGCTGGATTTCATTCAGCTTCTGAATCGCATCCGTCAATTGAATCTCGCCTCCCGCTCCAGGCTCCTGGTTTTCAAGGAACAGGAAGATCTCAGGCATCAAAATATAGCGGCCTAGGATGGCTAGATTAGATGGTGCCTCATTTAATGCTGGCTTTTCGATAAAATCATTCACCTCATATAGGCGGTTCGCCTTTTGTTTCCCTGGGTCAATAATTCCGTAGCGATGGGTATCTGCATCCGGTACACGCTGAACGCCAATAATGGACGAGAGTGTCTGATTATATTGATCAATTAATTGTTTTAAGGACGGGGTTTCTGCAACGATGATATCGTCACCGAGCAGGACGGCAAACGGTTCATCCCCGATGAACTTACGCGCACACCAAATCGCATGGCCTAATCCCCTTGGTTCCTTTTGACGAATATAGTGAATATCGACTTTGGAGGGAGCTTGAACTTTCTCGAGCAATTCATATTTTTGCTTTCGCTCAAGATTTGCCTCGAGCTCGAAAGCATTGTCAAAATGGTCCTCAATCGCCCGCTTCCCTTTCCCTGTCACAATAATGATATCCTCGATTCCAGAGCCAATCGCCTCTTCAACAATATATTGAATCGTCGGCTTATCGACAATCGGCAGCATTTCCTTTGGCATTGCCTTTGTCGCCGGCAGGAACCGTGTTCCTAACCCAGCTGCCGGTATGATGGCTTTTCTGACCTTTCTCATGATTGTCCCCTCCACCCATATTAATTTAGCCATTAAATCATTTTATAGAAGAAAACCCATACTCATGACAGACAGTTCATGTCTGCCGCTTTACACGCTGTCCTTATGTATATTTCTTGCGTTTGCCCCATATCTTATTTAGTTAAATAAAAAGGCCGCATTTTGCACTCGGCCAATCATTTCTACTCTAATAGTACCTCATATCTATTATCTGATGCACCCAATTGCTCTTTAAATCTTCTCTCATGTCTGCATTATAGAAAGCACTAAAAAAGCCTCCTAATATAGGAAGCTCTCATACTCATTTATAGGTTGGCAGTCACTGTCTTATTGATTAAGCAATCAAAAGCAATAATATCAGTACCCCTTGCATCAGCATGACTCCGGCAACAGATTTCTCATTTCTCAATGATTTATACATTATTGCCCCAATGATTATGAGGACAAGTGAAGCTATGGCTAGCCAGGTAATCATTTTTGATGTAAACACGACAACAAAGCCTGTAAAGAAGAGTATTTGTAAGATTACCACCCCAAAAACGATTTTTTTTGCAGGGTCATCCCGGTGGTTAGATGCCCAAGCAGCCAATAACAAGACGGTCAAAAATGGGATGATGATGAACCCCAAGAAAACGATCCAATCCACTTTCATCCCCCTTTCTATATGATTGTTTCACAGATGATGTGTGTGCAGGAAAACAGCAATTCTATCCTGATGGTCAAATTCTGTTCTTTTCCCTCTTCTTGTGTATCGTATCACATTTAGTGCATAATCAATAGAAATATGACCTTATCACTCTTCTAAGAAAATAATCTCGGTATCTCATTAATGATTGCTTAATCGAGATTCCTTCTTCTCCATCCAATCTCTCCCTTTTGATAGTGTTTGACCCTACAAAAATTCACCTATTCTCTTAATCACGATATCTTCTTGCAGCAAGGTTTTGTTTATTTGTTCAGCAAATCGCAGGGCATTCACCCCATCACCATGGATACAGACTGTATGCGCGCATATATCTATATCCGCTCCTTGGATTGACGTTACTTTTCCTTCCTTCACCATCCGGACCACTTGCCTAATCGCTTCCCTGGGATTTTCAATAAGCGCGCCCTCCTTTCTCCTGGAGGTGAGGGAGCCGTCCTGCTGATAGGTTCGATCAGAAAAGACCTCGCTCGCCGTTTTGAGTCCGATTTCCTTCCCCGCTTTTACTAATTGGCTTCCTGATAGTCCAAATAAAATCAGCCCCGGGTCGACTTTGTAAACAGCCTCTGCAATCGCCCGTGATAGCGTGTAATCGACGGAAGCCATATTAAATAAGGCCCCATGGGGCTTAACATGCTGAAGTTTCCCTCCTTCTGACCGAACAAACGCCTCCAAGGCCCCTATTTGATAGACGACCAAATCATACGCTTCATCAGGGCTCACCTTCATTTCTCGCCGGCCAAATCCGACCAAGTCTGGCAGTCCCGGATGGGCACCGATTCCAACCTTCTGTTCCAATGCCAGGCGTACCGTTTTCTTCATGGTGCCAGGGTCACCTGCATGAAACCCGCAGGCTATATTGGCTGAGGTCACATAGGCCAGGACCTCTGCATCGGCACCGAGCTGATATTCCCCAAAGCTTTCTCCCATGTCACAATTGATATCAATTACATGCACAATTTCCCCCCTTATGACCATTTCATCCATATACCCCTTTTTACCATTTGCAGTTCCCTTTCCTGTTCAAGCAGCAGGCTCTGCGCATCCTTCAATCCAATGATTTCGAACTTTAATCGGTCTCCTGGTTTTGCTTGAGCGAGGGCCGAGCGATCGACCGATGCCGCTTGCGCAAGCTTCGCATATCCTCCGAGTGTTTGGCTGTCAGCCATCAGAATGATGGGCTTCCCGTCAGCAGGAACCTGGATTGTCCCAAATGAGACAGCCTCTGAGATAAATTCTGTCGGTTCCTTTAAGATTACGCTCTCCCCCTCAAGCCGGTAGCCCATCCGGTCCGATTCTTGCGTATCTGTAAATTCATTCTCTGCAAATGCCTGCTGACTAGCTTTTGTAA
>CAJGCH010000112.1 GCA_904501845.1 uncultured Bacillaceae bacterium
AATCCTTACTGAAAACCGCAGTAAGCTTGATTTGATTGCTAATACATTGCTTGAAGTAGAAACGTTAGATGCAGAGCAAATTCGTCATTTAGCGGACTATGGAAAATTGCCGGAGCGCAAAAAAACAAATGGTGATGTGAAGGTGAACCTTTCTTCTAAAGAAAAATCACCGGTTGTATCTGAAAACTTAACAAAGGAAGATGGTACGATCACTGAAGGCAGAGATGATACACAAAGTCCTCCTGCCCCTCCGAATATGGAGACAGACGATCGAAATAAGCTATAAGATTGATGCTAAAGTGCCCCTTAATTGGGGCGCTTTTTTATTGCGCATGGTAAAATAAGGTCATTCTAGGAATAAGGTGATGAGACAAATGCTGCTCGTTTTGGAAGTAGGTAATACGAATATCTTGATAGGAATATATGAGGATGATCGTTTGTGTCACCACTGGATAATAGAAACGAATCAACGGAAAACCGAGGATGAGTACGGGCTTGTTTTCACTCAGCTGTTCGAGCATTCAGGGGTTTCAGCAGAACAGATTAAAGGAATCATCATCTCCTCTGTCGTACCGACGATAATGCCTAGCCTGATTAATATGTGTGCAAAGTATTTTCATATTGAACCGCTTGTAGTAGGCCCGGGAGTGAAAACAGGTCTTCATATAAAGTATGAAAACCCCCGAGAGGTCGGAAGTGACCGGATTGTCAATGCTGTGGCCGCGATAGAAGAATATGGGGCTCCAATCATCATTGTGGATTTCGGGACAGCAACCACGTATTGTTATGTTAATGAAAATAAACAATATATGGGTGGAGCCATCGCACCTGGTATGGAAATTTCAACGGAAGCCCTTTTTGCAAAGGCATCCAAATTGCCGAGAGTTGAAATCTTGCGGCCAGATAGCATTATTGGTAAAACGACGGTTTCGGCGATGCAGGCCGGTATCCTATATGGAGTAATCGGCCAGGTTGAGGGAATTGTCAACCGTATAAAGAAACAAAGCAAACAGCAACCTAAGGTTGTCGCAACAGGAAAATGGGCATCTCTCATTGCCAGTGAGACATCAGCTATTGATGAGGTGGACCCTTTTCTGACATTAAAAGGACTGCAAATCATATACAAGAAGAATCGGCACTAAGTCGATTTTCTCGAAAGCTAGGAAGGAGCTTTATAATGAACGATTATTTAGTAAGAGCATTAGCCTATAATGGACAAGTGAGGGCGTATGCAGTATCCACAACGAATACTGTTGCGGAGGCGCAAAAGCGTCATGATACATGGAGAACGGCTTCTGCAGCACTAGGAAGAGCAATGACTGCTAGTGTTATGATGGGTGCCATGCAAAAGGGTGATGCGAAAATTACCGTCAGTATCGAAGGCAATGGACCGCTTGGCCCTATTATCGTGGATGCCAACGCAAATGGAGAGGTTCGCGGCTATGTTACAAACCCGCATGTTGACTTCGCATCCCGTGAAGGAGGCAAATTAGATGTCCGGCGTGCTGTAGGAACAGAGGGAACATTATCTATCGTTAAGGACGTAGGAATGAAGGATAATTTCTCGGGAAGAGTTCCTTTAGTATCCGGTGAATTAGGCGAGGATTTCACTTACTATTTCGCCTTATCTGAGCAAACGCCGAGCTCTGTTGGTGTAGGTGTTCTTGTTAACGGAGATGATACGATTGCCGTTGCTGGCGGGTTTATCATCCAGCTGATGCCGAATACAGATGATGCTGTTATTACACAAATTGAAGAGTCATTAAATACTATGCCATATATCTCTGAAATGCTGAAGGACGGGTTGAAACCAGAGGAGATCCTCTACCGTATCCTTGGAGAAGAGAACGTGAAGGTGCTCGATACTATGCCGATTAAGTTTGAGTGTCAATGCTCAAAAGACCGTTATAGCCGAGCAATCATCGGTCTTGGCAGGGAAGAGATACAGGATATGATTGATACAGAAGGCGGAATTGAAGCCCAATGCCATTTCTGTAACGAAATATATGCTTTCTCCGCAGAAGAGCTCGAGGAACTGAAAATAGAAGCAAAGTAAGCTATTGGGGGAGTTGCTTTGTCAGTTAAACAGTGCTGCACAATCATTGCTGGTTTGATTCTGCTCAATATCTCGACCATATTGTATTTTCTTTATGCCTCTCCCCCGAAGAGTGATTCAGAACTGGTTGCATCCGTTGGCGAAATGGAAGTAGAAAGGGCTGAATTGACAGAAGAGCTTGATTCATTATATGGGCGTGAAACATTAAGGAAAATGGTTGATGATGAGGTCATTCGCCAGCTGGCTGAGAAAAATGGACTTTCTGTCACGGAAGAAGAGTTAGAGATGGAGTGGCGGCTGCAGCAGATAGATTATGGTGATGGAGCTAAGTGGGATGAGGAGGAGAAGCTGGAACAGCTCAGACTCTCCATCCTGTTCGAGAAGATCCTTACCATGGATGTAGAGGTTTCCGATGAGGAGTTAGCTGCCTATTTGAACGAAAATAATCACCTCTATGATAGCCCGGATTTATATCGGGTCTTCCACATTGTTTCCGATAAAAGGGAAGGTGCAGAGAGGATCGTGAAGGATCTTAAAGATGGAGCTGATTTTTCAGTGCTAGCCATGGAATATTCTCCGACTGATCAGGAATATGATTTAGGGTTCATTTCTTTAGAGACAGACATAGTTCCACAAAGTTATATAGCCTCCTTAAAAAATATGGAGGAAGGCCAATGGAGTGAGCCTGTAGAGACAGACAATGGCTATGCGGTTTTGTATGTTGAGAAGTTCATTAAGGGTGATACCTATACGGATGAGGAGCTTCACTCCTATGTCAAACGGCGTATTGGCATGGAACAATTAGATACAATTGCTTCTGTCGACCTCTTTTGGGATGAAGCTGGGGTAAAATGGGTATATGAGCAATAGGATGGAAGTACCAGCTGAACGCAAAAATGAGGACTGTCTCAGTGGTAATTGTTTGACAAATAAGAGGAAAATAGATACATTGTATATAAAACCAATGAAAATACTATGGATTAGGGGTGGATGAATTGAGTAAAATCGCAAGTAATGTGTCAGAACTGATTGGTAACACACCGGTTGTGAAGTTGAATAAGGTAGTTGAAGATGGTTCTGCTGAAGTTTATTTGAAATTAGAATATATGAATCCAGGCAGCAGTGTGAAAGACCGGATTGCTTTAGCCATGATTAATGATGCTGAAGAGAAAGGTTTGTTGAAACCAGACACGACAATTATTGAACCAACAAGCGGGAACACAGGAATTGGCCTTGCATGGGTGGCGGCTGCAAAAGGCTACAAGGCCATTCTAGTTATGCCTGACACAATGAGTATTGAACGCCGTAACTTGCTAAAAGCATATGGAGCTCAACTCATCCTAACTCCTGGGAAAGAAGGAATGAAGGGCGCAATAGCGAAAGCAACTGAGCTTGCTGAACAAAATGGCTATTTTATGCCCCAGCAATTCCAGAATGAATCAAACCCTGAGATTCACCGTCAAACAACCGGAAAAGAAATTGTTGAACAAATGGGCGATACATTGGATGCGTTCGTTTCCGGCATTGGTACAGGCGGAACCATTTCTGGTGCAGGCTCTGTTCTTCGTGAAGCCTACAAAGATATCAAAATTGTTGCCGTTGAGCCAGCCGATTCACCTGTATTATCCGGAGGATCACCTGGACCGCATAAAATTCAAGGAATCGGTGCAGGATTCGTTCCTGATACATTAAATACAGAAATCTACGATCAAATCATCAAAGTCGCTAATGAAGATGCATTTGAGCAGGCGAGAAGAGCTGCAAAAGAAGAAGGAATCTTGGGTGGAATTTCTGCCGGTGCCGCTATCCATGCTGCACTTCAAGTCGCAAAGGAACTTGGCGCAGGCAAAAAAGTATTGGCGATCATTCCTGATAACGGGGAGCGCTACCTGAGCACACCTCTTTATAATTTTGAAGATTAATAGATATCAATGAAAAGAGGCGAGAGCCTCTTTTTTTGCTGGATTTTTTTTCATCTCTGCTCATTAATTATGGTATAGTGATGTCCATGGAAATCTGTTAATGGCAAATGAACTAAAGGAGTATTCATAAATGATGAATGTATTGGAATGCGGACCATATAGGCTCAATATGAGCGGCAGGACGCTTATTATGGGGATTTTAAACATGACCCCTGATTCCTTCTCAGATGGAGGGAGATACAACGCGGTTGAGGCAGCATTAGAGCGTGCGCGCCAGCTTGTCCAAGATGGAGCCGATATAATTGATATTGGCGGAGAATCTACGCGTCCAGGTTATGAGCGAATATCCTCTGAGGAAGAAATAGCGCGAGTTGTCCCGATCATCGAGCGTTTAGCAAGGGAGGTTGCTGTGCCCATTTCGATTGATACCTATAAGGCTGATGTAGCCAGAGCGGCCTTAGAGGCTGGTGCTCATATCATTAATGATATATGGGGAGCGAAGGCTGACCCAGATATGGCGAATATAGCAGCGGAAACAGGTGCTCCCATCGTTCTCATGCATAATCGCAAAGAAAAGCCATATGAAAATTTCATGAGAGATGCACTGGGAGATCTATATGAAAGCATACAAATAGCGAAAAATGCCGGCGTGAAGGATGGACAGATTATCCTTGACCCGGGAATCGGTTTTGCAAAGAATCTTGAAGAGAACTTACTAATGATGAGAAACCTGCATGTTTTAACAAGTCTTGGCTATCCTGTACTGCTCGGAACATCTCGCAAATCGATGATTGGCAATACACTGAATTTGCCTGTTGAAGAACGAGTAGAGGGAACGATTGCGAGTACCTGTCTCGGAATACAGCAAGGTTGCCGCATCATCCGTGTGCACGATGTGAAGGAAAATGCCCGGGCGGCTAAGATGATGGATGCAATGTTAGGGAAGGTGAAGGTTGATGGATAAAATAATCCTTGAAAAGATGGAATTTTATGGCTACCATGGTGTTTATCAAGAAGAGAAAAAGCTAGGTCAGCGCTATCGGGTTGATCTTATCGCTTACTTGGATTTAAAGCCGGCAGGGCAGACCGATGATTTGAATAAATCGGTTAATTATGCTGAAATATACACGTTATGCAAAGGAATCGCAGAGGGAGAGCGTTTTGATTTAATTGAGACAGTTGCTGAAAGAATTGCAGCGGATGTTCTGGCTAATTATGAAAAGATTAAAGCTTGTACAGTCAAAGTAATCAAACCTGACCCGCCGATTCCAGGGCATTATCAATCGGTGGCCGTGGAAATCACAAGAGAGCGTGAGCAGGCATGAATGTGGCGTATATCGGAATGGGGACCAATCTTGGCGATAGGGAAAGTTATTTAAAGGACGCCATCATAGAACTTGCGTCCAATCCCTCTAACAAGGTTGTGGCCGTATCCTCCATTTACGAGACCAATCCTTGGGGATATACGGACCAAGGTAAATTCTTGAATATGGCTATTTGCCTAGAGACGCAATTAACAGCACAAGAGCTGCTTGCGTGCTGCATGCAGGTCGAAAAGAATCTTGGCAGAAAAAGGGAAATCAGATGGGGCCCGAGAACGATAGACCTTGACATTTTGTTATATAATCAAGAAAATATTGTAACGGAAAACCTGATTGTTCCTCATCCGCGAATTATGGAAAGAGCTTTTGTTGCCATTCCGCTCGTGGAAATTGATAAGGACATCACTCTGCCAAATATGGACAAACCGGTAAGGGAAGTCATGGACGATATCCCCGAAAAAGAAGGGGTTCGAATATGGAAGCAGAAAGATGGGGAAGGCGCATTCGGGCCTTTCGAAAATTAAAAGGTTTTACACAAGAAGCGTTCGCTAAAGAGATCGGTGTATCCGTCTCCATGCTCGGAGAGGTGGAACGAGGGAACAGGGTCCCGACAACAACCTTTTTAAGAGATGTGGCAGAACAGCTGGGAATAACGATGGAGGAGTTGAAGCCTCCAATCAATAGATGAATAAATCGAAATGCGGATAGGGAGGTAATATCCATGCTGAGAATTGGGAATGTCGAAATGAAAAATCCCGTAGTGCTGGCACCGATGGCTGGAGTGTGTAATTCTGCCTTCCGTCTGACAGTTAAGGAATTTGGGGTAGGGCTTGTTTGTGCGGAGATGGTCAGTGACAAGGGAATTGTATACGGCAATGAGAGGACATTGAACATGCTCTATATTGATGAGCGGGAAAAGCCGCTTTCCTTGCAAATTTTTGGAGGAGAGAAGGAATCCTTAGTCCAGGCTGCACAGTACGTTGACAAGAATACAAATGCAGACATTATTGATATTAATATGGGATGTCCTGTTAATAAGATCATAAAATGTGAAGCGGGTGCTCGCTGGCTTTTGAATCCGGATAAGATCTACGAAATGGTATCTGCCGTTGTCGATAAGGTGAAAAAGCCTGTCACGGTTAAGATGCGCATTGGCTGGGATGATAATCACATCTTCGTCGCAGAGAACGCACAAGCCGTAGAAAGAGCGGGCGGGAGCGCTATAGCCGTTCACGGGCGCACACGCGTGCAAATGTACGAAGGAAAAGCTAACTGGGATTATATCAAACTTGCCAAAGAGTCCGTTAAAATTCCGGTCATCGGAAATGGTGATGTACAAACACCGCAGGATGCAAAGCGAATGCTTGATGAAACTGGCTGTGACGGAGTTATGATTGGCCGAGCGGCGCTTGGAAACCCGTGGATGATGTATCAGACCGTTAAATATCTTGAGAGCGGCATCCTATTGCCTGAGCCATCTGTTCGCGAAAAAATGGATGTATGTATTCTTCATCTCGATCGTCTAATTAACTTGAAAGATGAGTACATCGCCGTTCGCGAAATGCGTAAGCATGCTGCTTGGTATTTAAAGGGCGTGCCGGGCAGCGGGAAGATCAGAAAAGAAATCAATAATGTGGAAACGCGTGAGCAGCTTGTCGGGCTTCTCTATGGTCTTGTAGAAGACAATGAAATGGACGGTCAGATAACGACAGCTGTTTGATGATTTGACAGCGCCGTATCTAATTACTAAAATAAGCATGAATCAAAGCTGCCGGGTCCGTACCGGCAGTTTTTCTTCTATTTTAAAAAAATTCAAGTAGATACTGGTGTCTTATGGTGTTATTTTGTGTAAAATAAAAAACAGTATATAGCGATTTAGAGATGGAGTGAGTAGTAAATGAGCGAAGAATTAAATGACCAGTTCCAGGTCAGACGTGACAAAATGACTCGAATTGCTGAAATGGGGCTTGACCCATTCGGGCAAAAGTTTGTGCGTACACATTTGTCACAAGAAATTATCACTGAGTTCAGTGACTTGGAAAATGAAGAGCTTGAAGCGAAGAATATTGAAGTATCCATTGCCGGCCGAATTATGACTAAGCGAGGAAAAGGAAAAGCTGGCTTTGCTCACATTAAGGATGTAAGCGGACAAATCCAAATTTATGTGAGAAAAGATGCAATTGGTGATGATGCGTATGAGCTCTTTAAGATTGCTGACTTGGGCGATATCGTAGGTGTGAAGGGAATTATCTTCAAGACAAAAGTGGGCGAACTGTCCATCAAGGTTAATGAGTTCACATTCCTGACAAAATCATTGCGTCCTCTGCCAGAGAAATACCACGGGCTTAAGGATATCGAGGAGCGCTACCGTAAACGTTATCTCGACTTGATTACAAGTGAAGAGAGCCAAAAGACCTTTATCGCAAGAAGTCGCATCATCCAAGCGATGAGACGTTACTTCGATGATAACGGCTTCTTGGAAGTTGAAACCCCAATGCTTCACTCTATTGCCGGCGGTGCATCTGCCAGACCGTTTGTGACTCACCATAATGCGCTGGATATGCCAATGTATATGCGTATTGCCATTGAGCTTCACCTAAAACGCCTGATTGTCGGCGGGTTAGAAAAAGTGTATGAGATCGGACGCGTATTCAGGAATGAAGGTGTATCCACTCGTCACAACCCTGAATTCACAATGCTTGAGCTTTATGAAGCATATGCGGACTTCCATGATATCATGGACCTTACAGAAAACGTTATTGCCTACATCGCTGAGGAAGTATTGGGAACAACAACAATCCCATATGGCGAATATGAGGTAAACCTTGCACCTAAATGGACAAGACTTCACATGGTCGATGCCATTAAAGAATATGTTGGTGTAGACTTCTGGAAAGAAATGAGCGTGGAAGAGGCCCGTGCACTTGCCAAAGAACATGGTGTACAGATTACAAGTTCTATGGCTGTTGGCCACATCATTAATGAATTCTTCGAGCAAAAAATCGAAGAAAAATTGATTCAGCCGACATTTGTATATGGTCACCCGGTTGAAATCTCTCCGCTTGCGAAGAAAAATGCCGATGACCCTCGCTTCACAGACCGTTTTGAGCTCTTTATCGTGGCGCGTGAGCATGCTAATGCCTTCACAGAGCTAAACGACCCAATCGATCAAAGACAACGCTTTGAGGCACAATTAAAAGAGCGTGAGCAAGGCAATGATGAAGCTCATATGATGGATGATGATTATATTGAGGCACTAGAATATGGCATGCCGCCAACAGGCGGGCTCGGAATCGGCATTGACCGTCTGGTTATGCTCTTAACGAACTCTCCGTCTATTCGCGACGTACTGTTATTCCCGTTAATGAGACATAAATAATAAAATGAAAGAGCCGTGGAGAACACGGCTCTTTTATATATATCTATATAGCTTCCTTTTGAAATAAAGAGATTAACTCGCTAAATATTTGAAATAAACTATCTATAATCTTTTTCATAAATAGCTATTGCAATATAAAATGACCGATGATATATTTATATACGTCGCCGCTGACCTACAGCGAACGACAAAAAAGAATAAAAAAGTTGTTGACAAGAAAGGTTGTACTTGATAAGATATTTAAGTCGCCAAAAACGACAACGAAGAAAATTGTTCTTTGAAAACTAAACAAAACGAAACGCTAAGCAAGTCTTAAAATTTGAGAGTTTAACTCTCGTCAATGTTTTAAATTATAGCTAGATCAAACATCTTTCGGAGAGTTTGATCCTGGCTCAGGACGAACGCTGGCG
>CAJGCH010000113.1 GCA_904501845.1 uncultured Bacillaceae bacterium
ATTTAGCGAATTTATTAGGTGTGAAGAAATTCGGGGGCACGAAGGCAGGAATATGGGGAAGCACGATCGGATTACTGGCTGGCCCCTTTATCATCCCTGGCTTCGGAATTATCATCGGTCCTTTCGCAGGTGCCTTTATCGCTGAGCTCCTGATCCATCGCAAGTCCATCAAGACCGCAGCAGCTATTGGTTTGGGCTCTGTCGTCGGTTTTGTAGGCAGCACAATCACCAAGTTCGTGATTCAAGTAATCATGATTATCTATTTCTTAGTAATCATATAAACGATAAGCGTATCTATTGAAAAACATGTTGAGGATTGGTAATCTAAAGTTAACCACTTCGGTCAAATTGGCATAATTGTCTGAAAGTGTTAATTATTGATGTAATTAGGAGGAATGTTACAATGGCATTTTCTTTACCGCAACTACCGTACGAGTATGATGCACTAGAGCCGCATATCGACAAAGAAACAATGAATATTCACCACACAAAACACCATAACACATATGTTACGAACTTAAATGCAGCACTTGAAGGTCAAGAAGACCTTGCTGGCAAAAGCCTGGAAGAATTGCTTGCTAATATCGAAGCCGTTCCGGAAAATATCCGTACTGCTGTCCGCAACAATGGCGGCGGACATGCTAACCATTCTTTATTCTGGGAGCTGCTATCACCAAACGGCGGCGGTGAGCCAACTGGCGAACTAGCAGAAGCAATTGCAGCTAAATTCGGAAGCTTCGAAAGCTTTAAAGAAGAGTTTGCTAAAGCAGCGACAACTCGTTTCGGCTCTGGCTGGGCGTGGCTGACTGTTAAAGATGGCGAACTAGAACTTTACAGCACAGCTAATCAAGATTCCCCATTAATGGAAGGGAAAACACCAATCCTAGGTCTTGACGTTTGGGAGCATGCCTATTACCTAAACTACCAAAACCGTCGTCCAGAATACATCGCATCATTCTGGAATGTCGTTAACTGGGACGAAGTATCTAAGCGTTACGCAAGCGCAAAATAATTGAAGCTTTCAAGCGTTTTGGAAATAGGGGGGCCTTGAGCTCCCTATCCAAAACGCTTTTTATTTTGCTTGAAACGGGGATTAATTGTTAACAACTGCCAAGTGAAAGATGCTTACATGTTCCGAGTTGCCGGCAGGAAAACTAACCGAGATGAAGGGGAGTTTTCATAATGGGAATTCAGAAAGATGTAAGCAGTAAAATTAAATCTAATAAGGAATTGTACACACTCATTTTGATTGGTGGCTTGTATTCATTAAGCACGGCCTTATCCAATACATTTGTGAATGTTTATTTATGGAAACAAAATGAGGCCCTGATGGATTTAGGCATTTATAACTTAGCGGTTGTTCTTCTTCAGGGAGCAGCCTTTCTAGCTGCGGGCGGGCTTGCCAAAAGAGTTGACCGTATTATTGTGCTTCGGATTGGCGTTTGTTTCCTTGCGACCTTTTATCTGGTGGTTCTTATGTTTACGAGCACATCACGAATCTATTTAGTGCTGATTGGGAGTTTGCTCGGACTTGGCTATGGATTTTATTGGCTTGCCTATAATCTCCTCACCTTTGAGATCACAGAACCGGAAACGAGGGACTTCTTTAATGGGCTTCAAGGTATTTCTGGTTCCTTCGGCGGGATGGTCGGTCCGTTTTTTGCTGGTTATGTCATCAGCAGCCTGACAGGGGACACGGGCTACTTAATTATTTTTGGCTTATCGCTTTCTTTATTCGTAGTAGCGGTCATCTGCAGTTTATTCCTGCAAAAAAGGGCAGCAGAGGGGAAATACCGTTTGAGAGATGTCATGATGGAGAGGAAGCAGAATCGTGATTGGAAGAGGATTACATATGCGAATTACTCACAGGGACTGAGAGAGGGAGTATTTGTGTTCATTATCTCAGTCTTCGTGTTTGTTGAAACAGGGAGTGAAATGGCGCTCGGAACCTTCACTCTCATTAGCTCGGGTATCTCATTTCTTGCTTACTTCCTTGTCGGCAAGTATTTGAAGGTGAAATATAGAAAGACCTCCATGCTTGTCGGGGCGATGCTCCTTTATGCAGCGATTGCTTTCCTGGTTTACCAGGTTTCTTATGTGAAATTACTCATTTTTGCCTCTATCATTGCGTTAGCATACCCTCTATTATTCGTTCCATATATGTCTTTGACCTATGACGTGATAGGGAGGGCGAAAGAGGCGGCATCCTATCGAATTGAATACATCGTCATTCGGGAACTGTACTTAAATGCAGGAAGGGCGACTTCCATTTTGGTATTCATGGGTATCATCCTGCTGCTCCCTGAGCCAATTGGGATTAAAATTCTTCTCCTGGGAGCTGGGGCAGGGCATGTATTCGTTTACTTTTTTGTGAGAAAAGTGGCCATGGGAAATAATGATTGACTGGAATCTTTTACTTCTGTTAATCTTTATAAATTGGTAATAAAATGATAAGAAATGCAACATGAAGGGATGGAGACAGTGAAAGTCAGAAAGAAAAAAAAGAAAAAACAGCTTCCTCTTCGCCTGAATATATTGATATTCGTTGTATTTTTACTTTTCTCTGCACTAATCCTTAGACTGGGAATTGTACAGATTGTCTATGGAGATGATTATAAACGGGAAATCGAAAAGACTGAGGAAGTAACCGTGCAAAATTCTGTCCCGCGGGGGAAAATCTATGATCGTAACGGACAGATTATCGTCGATAATCAGCCGCTTTATGCAATCACTTACACGAGAACTCAGTCAACATCGACAGAAGAGATGCTGGAAACAGCTCGGAAATTGGCCGGCTTGATTGATGTGAACACTGATAAGATTCGTGACCGCGATAAGAAAGATTTCTGGATTATTTTGAATCCATCAAAAGCAAAGAATAAAATTACGGAATCAGAATATGCCAAGCTGAATCAAGGCATATTGACAGATGATGAAATCTATCAATTGCAGCTTGATCGAATAACGGAGGAAGAGATTGATTTCTCTGAAGATGAGCTAGAAGTATTAGCGATATATAGTTCCTTTATTTCTGGATATTATTTGTCACCGCAAATAGTCAAGAATAACGAAACGACCTATGAAGAAGTTGCGCGAGTGAATGAACAGATTGAAAATCTGCCTGGTGTGGATACAACTACAGACTGGGAAAGAAAATATTCTTACGGGAGCACACTGAAATCAGTGCTCGGAAAGGTTTCCTCCTCTAGTGAGGGACTGCCGTCCGATAAAGCTAAGTATTACTTAGCACGCGGATACAGCCGTAACGATCGTGTCGGTACCTCATACTTAGAGCAGCAATATGAAGATGTATTGCGCGGACAGCAAGAGAAAATCCGCAATGTGACGGATACGGCTGGCAATATTGTCAGTAACGAAATCATCACCGAAGGACAGCGTGGCAAGGATATTGTGCTGACGATTGATATGGATTTACAAATTGCAACGGAAGAAATCATTGAGAAGCATTTAAAAGCGAAGACAGGGAAAGCCGATACGCGATTCCTTGACCGCGCATATGTCGTTGTCTCTGACCCGAACACAGGCGAGATTTTGACAATGGCGGGAAAGAAATATGCAAGAGATGATGAAACAGGAAAGATGAAAATGACGGACCATGCGCTTGGGACCTTCACCTCTTCTTATGCAATGGGCTCTTCTGTCAAGGGGGCCACTATCCTGACGGGCTATCAAACAGGAGCCATCTCCCCCGGACAGGTTATTTTGGATGCCCCGATGAAAATCAAGGGAACCCCGGTGAAAAAATCTTGGAAGACCTTTGGTAATATTAATGACATCGATGCCCTGCGAGTCTCTTCCAACGTGTACATGTTCAAAACGGCGATTGCGCTTGGAGGCGGCAATTATGTGGAGGGCAGATCGCTAAGTGTCAGAGATTCAGCCTTCTCCACCATGCGCAGCTACTATAACCAATTCGGCCTAGGGGTAAAGACAGGAATTGACTTGCCGGGTGAGGTTGCCGGTTATAAAGGCATTACCCAAAATGCGGGCTTATTGATGGACTTTTCAATCGGGCAGTATGACACTTACACACCAATGCAGCTTAATCAATATGTTTCCACCATTGCCAACGGCGGAAACCGGGTGAAGCTTCATCTATTGAAAGAAATTCGAGAACCATCTGATGATGACGAAGCATTAGGAAAGGTCGTTAAAGAGGTTCAAACGGAAGTGCTGAACACCTTGCCGATGAAAGAGTCATGGATCAATCGCGTCCAGGAAGGCTTCAGGCAGGTTACGCAAGTCCCGGGCGGTACAGCCTATTCCTACTTTGCTGATGCAAAATATGACCCGGCAGGTAAAACGGGTACGGCACAGGCCTTCTATGATGGACCGGAGTGGGAACCAGGTACAAAGCAGCCGGAAACGTATAACATCACGTTTGTATCCTATGCGCCTGCAGAAAATCCTGAAATTGCTATCAGTGTTGTTGTGCCGTGGGCATATCAAAGTGCTGGCCATAAGATGAACCTTGAGGTAGCCAAAGAGGTTTATGAACAATACTTTGAGCTGAAAGCTGAAAGAGCGGGCGCGAGCGCTGACTCTGATTCAGCTGATGAAGAATAAGACCACCGAAACAGATGAAAAAACAATATGTTTTTTCATCTGTTTTTTTGTTGTTATGCACCCCTATTGTAGCTGGAATCTTTTCGTTTTACTGTTCCTCCCTTTCAATTTACAAACAAAAATAAATATTTACATAACATTTACATAGGATTAATCCCTGGTTTAAATTGCTTGTTTAATATAGAAATTGTGAAGGGTACGTGAAAATAATCAAGGTATAAAATAAATCAGGTAAATGGGGGCAATCAGGTATGTCTAAGAAATGGAGAAGAGCATCATTCCTCTTGACGCTTGTGCTAATAATGGGAGTTCTTGCAGCATGCAGGAGCGATAATTCAAATGACTCATCTTCTGAAGTGAATGGAGCGGAAATATCCGGGATAGTCACAGCAGCTGGGTCAACAGCACTTCTGCCATTGGCTGATGTAGCTGCAAATGAATTTATGTCAAAATATTCCGATGTTTCTGTGACCGTACAAGGCGGAGGCAGTGGAACGGGAATTAACCAGGTTGTAAATGGTGCTGTAAACATAGGAAATTCTGACGTTCCTTCAGCTGATAAAATTGAAGATGAAGCTCTTGCCGGTCAGTTAGTGGATAATAAGGTGTCCGGGATTGCTTTTGGGATTGTCGTAAATGAAGAGGTGAAGGTTGAAGATCTTACAATCGAACAAATTCAAGGGATTTTCTCCGGAAAAATCACTAACTGGAAAGAAGTTGGCGGTCAGGATTTGGAAATCAACGTCATAAATAGACCTGCTTCCTCCGGAACTCGCATCACATTTGATAAAACAGTTATGAAAGATGTCAAAATCAATGACAGTATCGGAACAAATCAAGATTCAAATGGTGCTGTTGAGAACTCAATCAATTCAACATCAGGTTCAATCAGTTATTTGGCAATGAGTTACTTAGTTGAGGGTAAGGATACATCATTGAAAACCATCACAATTGATGGTGCGGAACCAACAACGGAAGATGTGGCCAATGGAAGCTACCCTTTCTGGTCTTATGAGTACATGGTCACGTACGGTGAGCCAAAAGGGGCTGCCAAAGCATACATTGACTTCTTGGTGAGTGAGGAATTTGCCGAAAAAGTGGATCAAATGGGTTACATTCCAATGATTGAATTGATGGACAGATAGATGAAAGAATTATAGACAATGGTTTTTATGCCATTTCTGTAATCGTGTATAAATGAGAGGAGCAGATAGGGATGAAAGGCCACAAGTCGATTAACTACTGGAAAAGTGAGTATATAGGCCGAACCCTTGTTACATTATGCGGAATCGTGATTGTGCTCACGACATTGGCAATCATCGCATTTATAGCTGGCAAGGGGATACAGTCATTCACCGTAAGCGGCATTTCACTTTGGGAAATGATTAGCTCAACAAATTGGAGTCCAAATGACGGACATTATGGTGCATTAATCTTCATTGCGGGATCGACACTTGTTTCGGTTGGAGCAGTGTTAGTAAGTGCCCCGATTGCCGTTGCATTGGCGATATTCATGAATTATATTTCTCCTAAGTTCGGGGAAAAGGTATTACGTCCGGTGCTGGAATTATTGGTCGGAATTCCTTCTGTTGTTTATGGTTTGTTGGGTGTTACCATTCTTGTGCCATTCCTGCGGGATTCGTTTGGCGGAGTGGGATTCAGCTTAATGGCAGGGATAATCGTTCTTAGCGTCATGATTCTGCCGACGATTGCCACCTTGGCTTCAGATGCCTTGAGAGGGGTCCCGCCGCAATTGCTTGAAGCGTCTTACGGGCTTGGCTCAACAAGATGGCAAGCGATTAGCCGAGTGGTGATTCCTGCTGCAAAGAAAGGTGTTATGACCGGGATAGTCCTCGGTCTTGCCCGCGCCTTTGGTGAGGCACTGGCGGTTCAGATGGTTATCGGAAATACGATTAAATTACCTGAGGCATTGACAAGCCCAACGGCTACCTTAACCGGAATTTTGACAATGGACATGTCAAATACGTTAAATGGGACAGCTTGGAACAACGCTCTTTGGAGCTTGGCGCTGATTCTCTTGGTAATATCCTTCTTATTTATTCTAATCATTCGTTTTATTGGGAATAGAGGTGGTACAAAATGATGAATTCACGTACAGTCAATAAGATTTGGACAGGCATCTTCTATGTTGTAGCCATCTTTATTGTCCTTCTTCTTGGTTTCCTCGTTTTTGAAATACTGAAAAGAGGCTGGGGTTTTTGGGATTTATCCTTCCTGACTGGTAAATCAAGTAATGTCGAAGCCGGCGGAGGTATAGGGTATCAATTATGGAACTCCTTCTATATGCTGATCATTACGTTAATCATATCTGTCCCGCTTGGTTTGGGCGCAGGTATCTATTTAGCTGAATATGCGAAGCCTGGGAAGTTTTTAAACTTCATTCGTTTATGCATTGATACGATGGCTTCTCTCCCATCTATTGTGGTTGGATTATTCGGATTGCTTGTGTTCGTCACGGCAACGGGCTGGGGATATACGATTATCGGCGGTGCGCTTGCCATTACGATTCTTAATTTGCCAAGCCTTGCACGTGTAAGTGAGAGTGCTATATTGGATGTTCCTGGAAGTGTGAAGGAGGCTAGTCTTGGAGTCGGCGCGACAAGATGGCAAACAATCGTGAAGATTACCTTGCCTTCTGCGATGCCTCAAATCATTACAGGCGTTATTCTTGCCGCAGGCCGTATATTTGGAGAGGCTGCTGCACTGATTTATACAGCTGGATTAATGACGCCAATCCTGAATCCGGCAGCAGATTTAAGCAATCCCGTGAATCCATTTAATATATTCCGTCCAGCTGAAACGTTGGCTGTCCATATCTGGAAATTGAATTCGGAGGGAATCGTGCCAGATGCACAAGCAATTGCGACAAAATCAGCGGCGGTGCTCATTATTATGGTGTTGATCTTTAATTTGCTCGCACGTTTATTTTCAACTCTCTTGCAAAAGCATTTTGAAGGAAGTAAAGGGAAAAAGAAGAAGTCTCATGCAGCTGCTTGATGGTTGATAACAGGTATTCGATAGGGGGACAATGACATGAGTGAGATAAAAGATAAAAAGCAGGAGATGGCCATGCAAACAGGACAATCTAAATCAATGAATGAAAAACCGCTCGTTTATGATACAAGAAATTTGAATTTATGGTATGGCGATAATCATGCCTTGAAGGACATTAATCTGCCAATCCAGGAAAATGAGGTCACAGCCATCATCGGACCTTCCGGCTGCGGCAAATCCACTTATATCAAAGTTTTGAATAGAATGATTGAATTAATTCCAAGCGTCAAAACAACTGGCGAGATCCTGTATAGAGGCAATAATATCTTTGATAAGAGCTATCAAGTGGAAGAGTTGCGCAAAAAGGTTGGAATGGTGTTCCAAAAGCCTAATCCATTCCCGAAATCCATTTATGAAAATGTCGCCTATGGACCGAAAATCCATGGTGTTAGAAATAAAAAAGAGCTTGATGAAATTGTTGAAAAGAGCTTGCGCGGAGCCGCTATTTGGGATGAAGTGAAAGACCGTCTTCATGAGAATGCCTATGGTCTTTCCGGCGGACAGCAACAGCGGATTTGTCTTGCTCGATGCTTGGCTGTCTCACCTGATGTCATCCTGATGGATGAACCTACATCTGCACTCGATCCAATTTCTACACTAAAAGTTGAGGAGTTGGTTCAAGAATTAAAAGAAAAATTCAGCATCATTATAGTGACTCATAATATGCAGCAGGCTGCGCGTATTTCTGATAAAACAGCCTTTTTCTTAAGTGGTGAAGTCATTGAATTCGATGATACCGATAAAATATTCTCTACTCCGAAGGATAAACGGACGGAGGATTATATTACAGGACGTTTCGGCTAAACATCTGTATTAGGTGAAGGGAGAAGATAAGAATGGTAGTCAGAGAAAAATTCGAAGGTGAGCTCCAAGAATTAAAAATAAATGTGACAAGAATGAGCGATATGGCGATTGCTGCTGTTGAGAAAGCCTATAAGTCACTGCTCGAAAAAGATATTGAACTGGCTTTATCTGTTCTTGATGAAGATAAGAAAATCGATAAACTAGAAGAAGATGTCGAAGAAACCGCTATTTTGATGATTGCCAAGCAGCAGCCGGTTGCAACGGATTTACGGCATATTATATCCGCGATTAAAATCACATCAGAGCTCGAGCGTGTGGGTGATTATGCGAAGAATATCGCTAAATCTTCTATCAGATTAGCAAAAGAAGACCTGCCGTTTGAAAATGAAGATGTAGCAAAGATGCATAGCGCCTGCCTTCAAATGATGAAAATGTTTATCGATTCCTACAATAGTGAGAATCTAACAGATGCTAAAACATTAGCAGAGCTCGACGATGAGATTGATGAACTATATG
>CAJGCH010000114.1 GCA_904501845.1 uncultured Bacillaceae bacterium
CCTGAAGCTGTGTGTCAGTTTGCATGAGTTTTGAGATTTTCTCATGAGCATGAATAACGGTTGTATGGTCTCTGCCTCCGAACTCTTCCCCAATTTTCGGAAGGGAGGAGTCGGTGAGCTCGCGTGAAAGGTACATCGCAACCTGTCTTGGATAGGCTACAGATTTCGTCCGTTTCTTTGCTTTAAAGTCTTCCAGCTTCACATTAAAATGTTCTCCAACTGTTCTTTGAATATCCGCAATTGAGATGATTTTCGGTTTTGAATTCGGAATAATATCCTTTAAGGCCTCAGCAGCTAAATCAGCGTTTATATCCTTATTAATGAGGGAAGAATAGGCTACCACTCGAATGAGGGCTCCCTCTAGCTCACGAATATTGGAGTCAATCTGGTTAGCAATATAGATCATAACCTCATTGGAAATATCAAGGCGCTCAGCCTTTGCCTTCTTTCGAAGAATCGCAATCCTCGTCTCAAGATCTGGAGGGGTAATATCCGTGATCAGGCCCCATTCGAATCGGGAACGAAGACGATCCTCAAGCGTCGGAATCTCTTTCGGAGGGCGATCGCTTGAGATGACAATTTGTTTGCTTTCCTCATGAAGCGCATTAAATGTATGGAAAAATTCCTCCTGGGTTGATTCTTTCCCGGCCAGGAATTGAATATCATCTATTAACAGCACATCGACATTGCGATATTTGTTTCGGAAGTCTTCCGCGCGGTTGTCACGGATAGAGTTAATAAATTCATTCGTGAATTTTTCGGATGATAGGTAGACAACCTTCGCTGATGGATTATGTTCCAATACATAATGGCCAATCGCGTGCATTAAGTGAGTTTTTCCAAGACCGACACCCCCGTAAATGAACAAGGGATTATACGCCTTAGCCGGCGCCTCTGCTACGGCAAGAGAGGCTGCATGAGCAAATCTGTTCCCAGAGCCGATAACAAACGTGTCGAACGTATATTTAGGGATTAAAAGGGTCTGCGGGATTTCATGCTGCTCATCTTGATTTTTCTTCATTTTCTTGGCTGGAGCAGGAAGATCATATTCTTCTTCTGTTTGGTTATGAGGAATGATGAACTTCACTTCCAAATGCTCGCCTGTAATTTCATACAAGACATCTCCAATTACCTCTGAGTAACGTTCCTCAAGCCAATCACGCGCAAACTCATTTGGAGCCACGACAGTCAATGTATCCTTTTTCAAGGAGTGAACTTTTGTTGATTTTAGCCATGTCTCAAAACTGGGCTTGCTAATTTTCTTCTCTAATATGGATAAAGAATGTTTCCATAACTCTTCTATATTTTTCACTAGTCGATCCTCCTTCTGACAGCCAATTCACCATAATCCGCTAAAAAAATTTATGAAAAGGACAGGGAATGTATAAAAATAAGTAATCATGTATAAGGGAAATTAAGAGGGTTTGCGTTTTCGACAATATCCACCACCTGTGGACAATCATATTCAGCGTTGTTTATAAATCTATCCACATCTTATTAACACTCTGTGGATAATTTTATCATGTGGATAAGTTATCAAGAATGAAAACATAAAATATAATATCAAAAAATAACAGTAGTTGCAACGTTTTTATTATTTATCCACAACACACATGACGTGGGGATAAAAGTTTTCCACAAGGCGTTGGATTGTGAAAAACCTGTCGAAAAAGGATGTGGATTGTGAAAACCGACTAATTTAATTATCCACAACATATCCCAAGACAACAAGTATAAAATCTCCTTTTCACAGGAAAGAATAAAAAATCGATAAATCGGAGAAGATAAAGGAGGCATTAAAAAAGTATAAGTTGACAATTGCCTATCTACCTCTATATACTTGTAAGGACTGTCTTTAACTGTAATCCTCAGGGAGGTGTACTATAATGAAAAGAACGTACCAACCAAATAAACGTAAACACAGCAAAGTTCATGGGTTCCGTGCCCGTATGAGCACTAAAAACGGACGTCGCGTGCTTGCTGCACGTCGTCGTAAAGGAAGAAAAGTATTATCTGCCTAAGACCACTGACCATTTCAGTGGTCTTTTTTTCAGATGATCTATATAGTCAGCAAAAAAATGGTCCTTTATTCTTCGGATCTTCGTCCCTGGCTAGCAGACATGCACAGGATGGGAGCGGTTGATTCAATAAAGGGCCATTTTGCTGTCAGTATATAAATGATAATTAATATGTTTTAATAAGATAGGGCTTTTAATAACCTGGTAAATGGTCAATGCTTTAAGAGGAATGATATGTTCCGGTTTTTTGAAACCAATTCATACGAATAACGTAGAGTAATAGGTGTAGGTGGACACATGAATAAGGAAAGAAGAATCAAGAAGAACCAGGAATTTCAGGAGGTCTTCAAGAAGGGGCAATCAATTGCAAACCGCCAGTTTGTCGTGTATATCCTAGAAAGGAAAGAGCAAGATCACTTCAGGCTCGGTTTATCTGTCAGCAAAAAGATAGGTAATGCTGTTACGCGCAACCGCGTGAAACGATATGTCAGGCAATCCTTCCTTGAGATGGAAGATCGAATTAAGACGGGGAATGACTACATCATCGTGGCAAGGAAGCCTACCCATGAGATGGACTTCCATGAAACGAAAAAAAGTCTTACCCATGTTTTGAAACGGGCATCAGCCTTGAAGAAATACTGAATTCCGCAATTTGTCGCAAAAACCATTTAAGAGGATAGGCATTGCGATAGAAAAGATGGTAAAATACATTCATTGGACAAGAGGTTCTTGGAATCTCTTAAGCAGTTAGGAGGAAAGAAGGCTTGAAGAAGAAACATTTGCTTCTCTTTGGTTCACTCATTTTTCTCATTGCTGTTCTATCAGGATGCAGTGAGATTAATCAACCAATCACTTCAGATAGTGAGGGAATCTGGAATACTTATTTTGTTTATCCGCTTTCCTGGCTGATCACTAAAATGGCAGAAGTACTGGGGAACCAATACGGATTATCCATCATTGTTGTGACAATTTTTGTGCGACTCCTTATCTTGCCATTGATGATTAAGCAAATAAAAAGCACAAAAGCTATGCAGGCAATCCAGCCTGAAATGAACAAATTGAGAGAGAAGTACAGCTCCAAGGATGCGGAGACACAGCAAAAGCTGCAGCAGGAAACAATGGCATTGTTCCAGCAGCACGGTGTAAACCCATTAGCGGGATGCTTGCCTATTTTTGTTCAAATGCCAATCTTGATCGCATTCTATCATGCGATTATGAGAACAACCGAGATAGCTAATCATAGTTTCCTATGGTTCGATTTAGGGGATAAGGACCCACTCTTCCTCTTGCCGCTCATCGCCGGTGCAACGACTTATATCCAACAAAAGATTTCTATGGTTGGACAAGATAATAACCCAACAATGCAAATGATGCTTTATATCATGCCAATCATGATTATTGTGTTCGCGATTAATTTCCCGGCAGCATTATCCTTGTATTGGGTTATTGGTAACTTATTCTCTATTGCTCAAACTTACTTCATTAAAGGCCCAGATATTAAGCAAGCTAAATCTGACAAATCTATTGCCAGAGCTGGAGGTAAGAAAAAGTGAAACAAGTAACCGCAACTGCCCAAACGGTAGATGAAGCCGTTGAATCTGCAATTAAACAATTAAATGCATCCAAGGATATGATTGAAGTCCAAGTCGTGGATGAAGGCAAAAAAGGCTTTTTGGGCTTATTTGGCACAAGGCCGGCCATTGTTAAAGTCATCTTGAAGCAGGATCCTTTGGCTGAAGCCAAGCGCTTCATTGAAGACGTCGCAGAGCAAATGGGTGCGCCGGTGCAAGTGACACTGAAAAAGGAAGGAAAAGTGGTCATTTTTGAGCTGTCAGGCGAGAAGATTGCCATGTTAATTGGCAAAAGGGGACAAACCCTCAATTCATTGCAATACTTGACCCAGCTCGTGGCTAACAGAAATTCCGAGCAATATTTGACCGTCATGCTTGATGCGGAGGATTACCGCAGCAGAAGGACGCAGACGCTCACCCAGCTTGCTGAGAAAATGGCAAGTAAGGCCCTTTATACGAAAAAGGAAGTGCCGCTTGAGCCGATGCCATCCTATGAGCGGAAAGTCATTCATTCAGCATTGATGAACAAGAAAAATATAAAGACATATTCTGCGGGGGCGGAACCGAATCGGTATATCGTCATTGCCCCGCATAAATGAGAAATGCCGGCCAAATATTTGGCCGGCATTTTTATTATGGCTTCTGATTTTCGAAGTCACTGGAGGCTGCTTGCTGCAGCATCTTTAAAAGCATATGTTTGTTTTTAGAAATATCCTCGAGAGTATAGGCGTCAAGAACCTCGATGAAAGCCATAAGGGCCTGATTCAGAATACCCCTGAGTGCGCAGACCGGTGAGATGGGACAGTGGTCATCTGAGGTGAAGCATTCGACAATCGCGAAATCCTCCTCAGTCTTTCTGACCAGGGCGCCAATATTGATGTCCTTTGGATCCATCGCGAGACGGATGCCGCCATTTCTTCCTCGAATCGTTTCAATATAGCCTAATTTCCCTAAATTATAGATAATCTTCATCAGATGATTTTTTGATATGCCATAGGCTGCTGCTATATCCTTTATATTGGCCAATTTATGAGTATCAGCGCTTAAATACATTAAGACGCGAATGGAATAATCGGTGTAACTCGTCAATCGCATAATAGATCCCTCGCTTTCTGCTCGCGATATGTATTAATACTATCATATTTAAAAGGAGTATTTTAAATATTGCTTTTATTAAAAGTAGGGGAGATAATAAAGATGTATTTAAAATACATCTTTTAGAAACAGAGGGAGTGATTGGCATGTTATCAACTAAAACCATTGAAATTGTGAAATCAACAGCCCCTATTTTAGAAACCAGAGGGAAAGAAATAACAACGACTTTTTACAGAAACTTGTTTGTGAAACACCCTGAATTATTAAATATTTTTAACCATGCTAACCAGCAAAAGGGGCGCCAGCAAACGGCCCTTGCTAATACCGTTACGGCAGCTGCCCATTATATTGACCGGCTTGAGGTCTTATTGCCGGCTGTAAAGCAAATTGCCCATAAGCATAGAAGCTTGGCTATCAAGCCTGAGCATTATCCGATTGTAGGAGAGAATTTGCTAGAGGCAATTAAGGAGGTGCTCGGGGAAGCGGCTACTGAGGAAATTATCGAAGCATGGGCCGAAGCGTACGGGGCGATTGCCGATGTCTTTATTGCCGTCGAGAAGGAGATGTATGAAGAAGTACAAGAAGCAGCTGGCGGCTGGACTGATTATAAGGAATTCATCGTGATCGAGAAGGTGAGAGAAAGCGAGAATATCACCTCGATTCTTTTGCAGCCTGCAGATGGGCAAGCTTTACCTGAGTTTAAGCCTGGCCAGTATATGACAGTCAGAATCTCGATTCCAGGTGAACAGTACTTGATGAACCGGCAGTATAGCTTAACTTGTTCCCCAAATAAAAAGTATTACCGTATATCCGTGAAAAAGGAGCTGCCAGGAAGCACTCCGGATGGAAAGGTTTCGAATTTCCTTCATACCCATCTGAATGTAGGCGACCGTCTAGAGATTACAGCGCCTGCAGGAGATTTCACCCTAAATGTCATGGAGTCAGAGCCGGTGTACCTCATTGCCGCAGGGGTAGGCATCACGCCGTTTATGAGCATGATCCATACCTTATCTGAGAGGAATCCCGAAAGGAAAGTAGTTTTGAAGCATTGTGTAAGAAATGAAGACGTGCAGCCGTTTAAGGAAGAGCTGATGCAGCTAGCTCAGAAGATGGACCATTTCGAAGCGATGTTTTATATGAGCGACGATAATAGAAAAATGACTTCTGAAGATCTGCAAGGACTGGATTCGAACGGAATCTATTATGTGTGCGGGCCCGCCGGCTTCATGGGCTTTGCTGTGAGCTCGTTGCGAGAGAGAGGTATTAGCGAGGACCGTATACATCATGAATTCTTCGGACCTGCAATGCAGCTAGAGGAGAGTAAATAAGAGAGAGATTGGCGATACTAAATTAGTATAGACAGACAGTTAAATAGAGAGAGTGAAAAGGGGGCGAGAATAAGAATCTTAGCTCCTTTTTATGTTAAGAAAAAGATATCCAAAACAAGCGGCAAAAGCCGACGAAAGCAATAAAAAAGAAGATTGCGCTAAGATTCTTGTTATTCACATGTGGATAAGTTAAAATTAAACGTATTGCATTTCTGCAGGATGTGGATAAACGCGATTCATACAGTAAGTCGGAAAAGCCGATTTTATATAAAAAGAAGAACCCAACAAGAAAGGAGTATAAAACCATGGATTTTGAAACAATTGCCGCGATATCAACTGCCATGGGCGAAGGAGCAATCGGCATTGTCCGCTTGAGCGGAGATGAGGCAATCAAGATTGCTGACTCTGTCTTTAAAAGCCCTAAAGGAAAATCCTTGGCAGAGGTGAAGAGCCACACGATTCATTACGGGCATATGGTAGACCCTGCGACAAACCAAATCGTTGATGAAGTGATGGTGTCCGTGATGAAGGGGCCAAATACCTTCACGCGTGAGGATACGGTTGAAATTAATTGTCATGGTGGACTTGTCTCCGTCAACAAGGTACTGCAATTAGTCTTGAATCATGGAGCAAAATTAGCCGAGCCTGGTGAATTCACGAAGCGGGCGTTTTTGAATGGCCGTATTGACCTGTCCCAAGCTGAGGCAGTCATGGATCTTATTCGTGCCAAGACGGATAAAGCCATGAACATGGCATTAGGACAGGTAGAAGGGAAATTATCCAAACTGATTCGGACACTCCGCCAGGAAATCCTCGAAACACTTGCCCAGGTTGAAGTTAACATTGATTACCCAGAATACGATGATGTAGAAGAAATGACACACCGCTTGTTCAAGGAGCGCTGTGAGCACGTGAAGACAGAGATTGAGAAGCTTCTGCAAACGAGCCATCAAGGAAAAATCCTTAGGGAAGGCATTTCAACGGTTATTATCGGCCGTCCGAACGTAGGAAAGTCCTCCTTGTTAAATAGTCTCGTACAAGAGAATAAAGCCATCGTCACGGACATCCCAGGAACGACCCGTGATGTCATTGAGGAATACGTGAATGTAAGAGGGGTCCCGCTCCGCCTAGTTGATACAGCTGGAATTAGGGAGACAGAAGATATTGTCGAGCGTATTGGTGTCGAGCGGTCACGAGAAGTATTAAAGAAGGCAGACTTAATTTTGCTTGTTTTAAATAATGCCGACGATTTTACGGAAGAGGATTTACGATTATTTGACGCGGTGAATGGGATGGATGTGATTGTCCTGATCAATAAGACTGACCTGCCGCGTAAATTAGATATAGACAAAGTGAAAGATAGAGCTGAGAATTACCCGATTATTATGACCTCCCTAAAAGAAGAGATCGGTGTCGACCAGCTGGAAGAAGCGATTGCCAATCTGTTTTTTGAAGGGAATCTGCAGATGGGTGATGCAACCTATGTATCGAATTCCCGCCATATCGCTCTTTTGAACCAAGCGAAGAAAGCGATTGAAGATGCGCTTGATGGAATTGAAGCTGGTGTGCCGATCGATCTTGTCCAAATTGATTTAACGAAATCATGGGAGATGCTCGGAGAAATTATTGGGGACAGTGTACATGAAAGTTTAATCGATCAGTTGTTCTCGCAGTTCTGTCTAGGGAAATAAGGAGGTTAAACAATGGCATATCATGCTGGTGAATACGATGTAATAGTAGTAGGAGCGGGACATGCCGGCTGTGAGGCTGGTTTGGCCGCGGCAAGACAGGGAGCAAAAACGCTTGTCTTGACGATTAATCTTGATATGGTGGCTTTCATGCCATGTAACCCATCCGTGGGCGGTCCGGCAAAAGGGATTGTCGTGAGAGAAATTGACGCTCTCGGCGGAGAAATGGGACGAAATATTGATAAAACGCACATCCAAATGCGGATGCTTAATACGGGCAAGGGGCCTGCTGTCCGTGCATTACGGGCCCAAGCCGATAAATTTGCCTACCAAAATGAAATGAAGAAAACACTCGAAGATGAGAAAAATCTTACGCTCATGCAAGGAATGGTTGACCAGTTGATCATTGAGGACGGCGAATGTAAAGGGGTTATTACCCAAACAGGTGCGATGTACAGCTCCAAGGCCGTTGTCATTACGACAGGGACATTCTTGCGCGGGGAAATCATCCTCGGTGAATTGAAATATTCAAGCGGTCCGAATAATCAGCAGCCTTCTATTAAGCTGTCTGAGCACTTAGAAGAGCTGGGCTTTGACTTGGTTCGTTTTAAAACAGGTACTCCTCCGCGCGTGGACGGGGAAACCATTGATTACGACAAAACGGAAATTCAGCCTGGAGACGAAGTGCCAAGAGCCTTCTCCTATGAAACAACGGCCTATATTACCGATCAATTGCCTTGCTGGCTCACCTACACAAATGAAGGAACACATGCGATCATCGACCGCAATCTCCATCGTTCACCGATGTACTCCGGTATGATCAAAGGGACAGGCCCTCGTTATTGCCCATCGATCGAAGATAAGGTCGTTCGCTTTAATGACAAGCCGCGCCACCAAATTTTTCTCGAGCCTGAAGGCCGCAATACGCATGAAGTATATGTCCAAGGTCTTTCCACAAGTCTTCCGGAGGATGTTCAGAAGGAGATCCTTTCAACGATCCCTGGGCTTGAGAATGTTCAAATGATGCGTGCTGGCTATGCGATTGAGTATGATGCGGTCGTTCCGACTCAGCTTTGGCCAACCCTTGAGACTAAACGTATCAAGAACCTATACACTGCGGGTCAAATTAATGGGACATCCGGTTATGAGGAAGCGGCAGGTCAAGGTCTGATGGCTGGAATCAATGCCGGGCGCA
>CAJGCH010000115.1 GCA_904501845.1 uncultured Bacillaceae bacterium
ATACTGATAAATTGCTTGAGCATAATCCACCCCAAGCTTCGCCTTTTTCATTCGGTTCATGAGGCGGCGCAGCGGTTCAGCCACTTCTTCCTTAATAGCATTGATTTCCGCCTCGATCTTTGATTCAGCATCGGTTTGAGCGGTATCAACTAGCTCGAGGCCGCGATTGCGCTTATAGGTCCAAGGCTGCTTCTTCGTCCAGCGATCGCCATAATACCCTCTAGAAAGGACGTAATTTTCAAGTACAGCCGCCTTCTCACGCGCTGTTTTCAAATCAGAACCCTCAGCAAATAACAAATCCGTTTTAATAGCCCGGAATACCGGCTCATAACGCCAGTTGGTCGAAAGAATTTCCATTGTAGAACGGATGAGCTCAATGAGGGGATGATTCAGCATCGGTCTCTTCTCATCTATGAAAAAAGGAATGCCATAATCGGTGAAAACAGTTTCCACAACCTCTGCATATTCCCCGCTATTGCGGGTGAGAACAAAGATATCCCGGAAGCGATACCCCTCGCGCACAGCCTTCAAAATCTTTCTTGCAATTCCCTCCACCTCTGCGCGGCGGTTGCCGGAAGGGCAAAATTCGAATTGGGGTTCACCCTTAAAGGCTGGCGCCGGACGATTCGCGAACCATTGGTCCAAATGCTGCATGGATTCATTTCGGATAAAACGGTGCGGCTCGGCAAAGAGGCGATCCTCTTCAATGGGCACCCCATTATCCTGCGCGATTTGGTATAGATCATAATACGTCTCCCCTGTCATGCGGAACAGATGGAGAGGGTCCGGCATCTCGTCCTTGAACGGTTTATCAAGTGTCAAGGATACCGTTACATTCCGGCAGGTCTGCATTAAGCTTGCCATGATTCCGTATTCCTGCGTCGTAAAGCTGTAGAAACCATCCACATAGATCTCAGCATTGCGTAAATAGGAGGATTCCGGTATCTTCTCCATCAGCAGGGTAAAGTAATCCTCAGAGTCGACATATTTACCGGCCAGCTCCTCCTCAAACCCTTCATAAATGGCCGTTAAGTCTTCCAGTTTTGATCGAAGAATAGGAGACAGCTCGTCTTCTGATTTCTCCGCCATTTCAGCGGGTGTGAGACAATAGCGCTTGCATTCCTTCAGCATATTACTTAATTGCGCGATAAAGCCCTGCTTATCGCTAGAGCGCTTGAAGGTGGTCAGCTCATCCTTCTTCTCTTCTAAAATCTTCCGAATAACCATATTAACTCCGACATTGCTTAAATGCCGGCGTCCCGCTCCGCCTGTTTCCTGAAGGATTCTCCAGGCAAGACGGCTAAAGCTGAATACTTGGGTGCGAATCATCCCGCCAAGACCCGGTGTGTTGATCAGCTCAAGTTCCGCCTGAAAGGTCATTTGATCCGGCACGATATATATAATAGAAGGACCCTCTGGATTTTCTGCCAGCTTGGTCCGTATTTCATCAAGAATGGACGCGGTTTTACCCGTTCCTGTTTTTCCAATATAGAATTGTAAGGACATATCTCAACTCCCCCTTTATATATCTACCGTCTATTTTACCATATCACCGCATCTTCTCACGTGCCCATACTCCAAAAATGCAAACAAACATTCTGTTTTTTATTCCCAGCAATAGGGAAAAGGAGGAGGGAACCAAAACGACTATTAGGAGGAATGGGAGAATGAGCAAACGCATACTAATCACTGGAGCAGGCACAGGCCTTGGACGCGGAACTGCCCTTGGACTGGCAGAGGCAGGCCATCGCGTAATCGCAACGGTTGAGATAACAAGCCAGGTCACCTCTTTACGGGAGGAAGCGAAGGAAAAGGGAATCGAACTCGAGGTCATGAAGGTTAATATTAATGATCCAGGGGATTTGAGAGCGATGGAGCACTGTGATTTTGACATATTCGTTGCCAATGCAGCGCTAGGAGAAGGCGGACCTATTGCCGAGATTCCAGTTCAGCGCTTGAAAGATATCTTTGAAACAAATGTGTTCAGCACCTTGAAGACAGCCCAAATCGCAGCCAGGAAATTCGTGCAGAAGCAATCCGGCAAGATCGTGTTTATCAGCTCAATTGCCGGATTGAGCGCCTCCCCATACTTAGGACCTTATTCCGCCACAAAGCATGCCCTTGAAGGCATCGCACAATCCATGAAGGAAGAGTTAAAGCCTTTAGGCATCCAAGTTGCGACTATTAACCCGGGCCCATACAAAACCGGCTTCAATGACCGTATGGTAGAGGAACCATGGAAATGGTATGATCCGAAAATCCATTTCACCCCACGCGAGCAATATGAGGAAGGAACCAAGGTTTTCGAAAACCAATTTGACCCTGCGGAAATGATTGCAAAAATGGTCGAGATTATTCCTGCCGGGCATCATGCCTTCCGTACCGTCTATCCGGAAAGCTCTGAGAAACAGGTCAAGGATTATGAGCAGAAAATTTGGGAAGACCAGATTTGAGGCTGGCATATCGAAAAGCCCGCGAGTTAAAAACCTTCTCGCGGGCTTTACTTAGTTCTTCCACTCTCGTATCGTCCGTTGAACGGACGGAATCCCAGCTGCTCATAATAGGTTTTGGATGAAGAGCTTGCGAGCAGTTCGACCCTTGTTACCGGATAGAGGCTATAGGCATGCTTCTTCTCTGCAGAGCTCCCCATCCCCGCATCTTCGATATTCCTTCTTTACTAGCGTTTCACACACATAGAACGTGATCATTGTATTTGTAAACTCTCTTATATACCTCTCCGTTTAAAATCTTATAGTTCGATTCAGACGTTATTCCAAATCTAAAAGCCAGCCTGCCATTCCGTGAGCGGCCAATACCTCATGTTTACTTTCCCTACAACAGAATCAATCGGCACGAATCCGAAATGACGGCTGTCATAGCTCATATGGCGATTGTCACCCAGCACAAAAAGCATCCCCTCAGGCACTTTCTCCACACCCATTAACGACTTCAGCGTAAAGGAGCCCGTTTGCCTCGAGGCCATTCGCATACTAGCAGTCTTATTTATGTAGGATTCCTCTATAAATTGCTGGTTAATATAGAGAGAGCCATTTTTGTATGTAATTTCATCCCCCGGCAAGCCGATTACCCGCTTCACATAATCCTCTTGGTTGGTTTTGTGAAAGACGATGATATCAAAATGTTCAATGTCACTTTCATCAAAACCTACCTTGGTGACAATTAAGCGGTTGCCATCCTGCAAGGTCGGGTCCATGGATTTGCCCTCTACCCGGTAATTGGAATACAAATGATTCTGCACCTGGACTAACAGGGAGATCCCGCAAACAAATCCAAGTCCCCAATAAAACAAATCCTTCATTCTTGGAGACATATTGCCCCCTCCGTTCTTTCAGGAATGCTCCTTTTGCCCTGTCCTATTTAATCGATTCTCCACCTGTTTGCCGACAAGCCAAAGAATAAAGATAATTACACCCATAATGATGGATTTAATTGGCTCACGAATGAGCGACATAATATCATGACCGATATAGCTAATCGTAAAGATCATGACCATCTTTCCGGCGAATACTGCAATCATATATTGTTTTAGGCTGATGCCTGACAAACCGCCCACGATATTGACGATAGCTGACGGTGTGAAGGGAAAACAGAGCAGGATGAACAAAGGCCCAAACCCATGCCGGTCAATCCAGCGCATCGCTTTTTGGACGGCAGGATGCCTATGCACAAAGGATGTTGTCCGCTTTTGTCCATACATCCTCGCCAAATAAAAGACAACCATCGCTCCACTCACCGCACCTGTCCATGATAATAAAAATCCTATCCAAAGGCCGAATGCATTAGCATTGGCCGTTACGAATACAAATAAAGGCAGAAACGGTAAGAACGCTTCTAAAAAAGGCAATAATAAACCTGGTATCGGTCCCAAATTCCGATAATCACTTATAAGTTCTGCAAGTCGTTCCATTGTTAGCCATTCAGTCAACCAGCTTAGATCCATAAATTCGCCTCACCAATTAATGACTTCAGTCAGTCAATTCATAATAGGTAATTTTCCATGTTAAATCGGATGAACTCATTACCCTAGTATTTATTGTACTATATATCATCTTTCGGCAAAAATTAAACTTGTCAAAAATCGTTCCACCTATTATTCTATATACAAACATATGTTCGTATAAATATATTTGAAAGGACGCGATTCCGATGACCCGCATTCCCACCGAAGACCGAAACATCATGGAAAAGGCCATTTACTTGCCTATGGTGCTCACCATCCTCACTAGAGATCTGAAGGCCGTTGAAGCTGCGCCATTCAAACTAAAACAACCATATGTTCTTTTAATTGAGGAATCGATGAAGCAAGTCCAGCAAGAATTAAAGACAGTGAGCCATTATATGAGAACCCATCAGCTTAAAGTTGAAGAATCGAAAAGAGATGAATCCTTTACATTATTTCTTTTTCTTTATAAAGGGTATGAGGAATATCATAATTACTTTAATCCACGTATACGCAATAAAGTCCAGGAATTATTAGAGCACTATTTCATCAGACAATGGCAAAGCAAAAAGAGCACTTAATGTTTGTCAAACCCATTCCGGGAGTATTCTGATAAGATGCCTCTGGGGTGAAAAGCAGAATGTCCGTCATTTACCTGCATGTAACTATAGAGATGATTCGTCTGTCTGTGAGTCTCCTCCATTTTCTGATGAAGCTTTGATTTCAGCAAGGCCGTACGCAGCATCTGATTCTCGATAATGTTATAGGAAACGGAAATCACAACTGATTGCTTGTTTCGGAAGTTAACTTGCGTTTTCGCAGGTGCGAGGCGAATTCTCGATACGATATGCTCATAAGAGAGCCAAACACATGTATCTCTTAGAGGCGAGGTCGTCGGGAAAAAAAACAGGTCATTAGCCGGATCGATAGCAATCGGAACCTTGTGTGAGATATTCAAGAGCTCCTTCGTGCCTTCACATCTGCCATCGAAGGACGATCCAAAGAATTTACAGCTTGTTTTGATGACATCTAAAGGCTTCTGCGGGATTAGGAATTCTTCATTGTATTCGATAATTTTCGAATACGTTTTATAGCCATATTCAACCGGAATGATGGCAAATGTATAAGGACTTATTTCATACTCTTCTTTCTGATTTATGAATCGTTCTTCCATGACTTCCTCCTTAATTAAGACAATATCACTACCTAAGAAACAATATACCATATCAAATTGTAAATAAGACATATTTTGTCAAAAAAATCCAAATAATAAACCGACCAAAGGTGAAGTAAATTAATTTTTCAGAATTATTAAAACATTCAGTTGTTTTTTTGCTCCGACTGCTATATAATAAAAAAAAGCAACGGGGGGATTCATATGAATCACGAAAAAGCAAATACAGATATGGTTAATGCTGATGTGACTGCTGCCTATGGACTAACTGAAGAAGTATTAGTGGATATGATGATTTACGAAGCCCAATTAACCCATGCACAACGGAAACTAAAGGAACAAATTGACATGGCCTTAGACAATAAGGATAAAGCATTGTTCCTTGAATTATCCTCAGAACTGATTGAACTAGAGAAGAAATTCGGAAATTAATAAATGACCAATAAAAACGCCTCTTATACCAAGAGGCGTTTTTATAATGTCTATAGGAAAATATCAAGCAGCAGTGCTCCGGCAAATGCCGTAAAGGAAAGAATGGTTTCAAGCACAGTCCATGTCTTGAAGGTCTCCCTAGTGCTCAGTCCCAAATATTCCTTCACCATCCAAAAGCCCGCATCATTCACATGAGAGAACATCAGAGAGCCCGCTCCCGTCACAATCACGAGCAATTCAAGATTGACGCCTGACATGCTCGCAATGATAGGAGACATGATTCCAGCCGCCGTTGTAAGAGCGACAGTCGCTGATCCGGTCGCAATCCGAATCAAGCCTGCAATTGAAAAGGCAAGAACTAACGGAGAGAGAGCCAGGCTCTCAGACATCTCACCAATCATCACTCCAATAATCAGCACAATCGCCCTACTATACACCCGCCTTTTTGGGTCAGGATGCATAAAAAATAGACCGCCACAGATAGATAGGCAGCCTATTTCTATATATGCTTATTCAATTTCATCAATACCTTCTATATCCCCCTCCAATTAGAGAGGCAAAACCATTTAAGAACCCAAGGAATTTAGCATAACACCCTGGCCAACTCTCTTCAAATGCAGATAATAGTTCCCTATTTCTTTGCTTCACAGTCTTCCGGTTCATTGCCGCCTTACAAAAGTCCTTTATTTAAAGAATTGAGCCTGGCTATTCATCACGTGTTTTTTCATACTCCTTGACGAGCTGGATTCGCTCGAGCATTGATGGGTGGCTGTTGCGGAACAGCTTAACGAGTAAAGGCGGGTTCATTTGACTCAAGCCGCTTTCCGACAGCTTCTGGAACGATGTGATGGCCGCTTCAGGATTATCGGTCATCTTAAGGGCATATTGATCAGCTCGTGTTTCCTGGACTCTTGATACATAATTGGTGATTGGGTTTGCTGCAAACAGGAGGATAGAGGTTATCAGCAAGAAAAGGGGCAAGGAAGATATCTCCTGCATCGATTCAAGCTGATAAAGCTCTCCACGCTTTCGAATGGCTCGCTTCATCCATTTATCCGTGAGCCATAGCCCCACCAAGGTTAAGAGCAGGTATCCCGCAATTCCCAAGTAGATATGTTTTTCCACATAATGAGCCATCTCATGCGCCATGATGAAAAGAATCTCATCGTCATCAAGGCTGTTTAATGTCGTGTCCCAAAGAACAATGCGCGAATTAGAGCCGACACCTGTCACATAGGCGTTGAGTGAATTTGTTTTCTCAGACATATTCACTTCATAAACATGATCAGCCGGAATGTCAGCCTTAGTGGCGAGCGTCAGAATTTTTTCTTCCAGCTCCTTATTCTGCAAAGGATAAAATTCATTGTAAAGCGGGTCAATCACTACGGGCTGGATGAACATCACGAAGATTGTAAAAGGAATCGACAGTAGCCAGCCAAACAGCCACCACCGTTTTGGACTCTTGCGGATGAGCCAGTATAAAACGATTACCACAATGGCTGTCATTGCGTAATCTACCCAGAATTCAATCAGATTGTCCCTCATCCAAGAGGAAAACACTTGCGTAGAAATCCCATATGATAAGGAAATCTTATAGCGCACATAGGATAATGGCAGAAAAACGATAAATAGCAATAAGGAAATCCAAAAAACATAGGCACCCGTTTGCACGCTTTGTCTCTTCCATGATTCTCTCCCCCAGCGATCAAGTCTCTTTGAAAGGCCTGACACTAGAACAATTCCAAAAAACAGCCATTCCAGTGGTGTGCTGATGAAAAAGAAGAAATTCCTGATCTTTGAGTAGGTCTCACTATCCTCAAGTGTCTTGGCATCCATAAAGGTCTTGGGGTCAACACTTGTACCATTTAAAGAATCGGGTATGCTTGTATTGGCTCCATGGAACAAATAAATGTAAATGGAGAAAGCATAAAGAAGAAACAAACCAACTGCGGCCAGAAACCATTTTTTCCTCACGAACATTTCCCCTTCCTAAAATTCCATCTATATATATGCATATAAAGACAAGTTAGAACTTCTTTAGTGTAACCTTGATGAGACTATAATATAGAGAAAGATTGATTCCCCCTGTCTTCATTCTTCTTTACTGATTCTAATTACCTAGTCCAAAAGACTCTTGTGCAGCCTATGCTAATTTAATAGACTCTTAGGATGCTAAATTATTTTACTAGACACTATGAATCTAAGAGTTGGCTACAAGTACTCAAGGGGGAAAATCAGCTTTATGAAAAAGTTATTGACTGTGTTTCTATCTATTATTCTATTCCTATCCGCATTATCTGCCATCGGAATCCCAGAAACTGAAGCAGCAACAGCGAAAACACTGTACGTGAAGTCTTCAACAGGATTGAAGTCAGCAGCGAAAAGCAGCTCGTCTACTTTACTCACTCTATCAGCAGGAAGAGCCCTTTCCATTGATACGGGAACACTGAAAAATGGTTACTATAAAACGAGAACCTCAGGCAAAACAGGCTGGGTATTAAAGAGCAAGGTCAGTCAATACGCCTACTCTTTAAGCAAACAAAAGATATATAAAACAACAAGCATCAAAAGCAAAGTCCTGAAGACGTTAAACGCCAAACAGAACGTGACGGTTGTAGGCAAAAAAGGGCAGCGTTATAAGGTGAAATCTGGTTCAACTGTAGGCTGGGTTGTTTCCTCTAAATTTAAGATTGGACAATACAACCCTACATTTGAGGAACAGGTCGTGAAGCTTGTAAATGAAAAGCGGGCAGCTGCCGGCTTAAAAGCATTAAAAAGCACCTCAAGCCTGAACAATGCAGCAGAAAAAAAGTCCAAGGACATGCGTGACAAAGGGTATTTCTCCCACACGAGCCCAACTTATGGAAACCTGCCTTCCATGCTCCAGAAATTTGACATTTCTTACAAGGCAGCCGGCGAAAATATCGCTGCTGGACAAACAACACCTGCTTCAGTCGTCAGCTCCTGGATGAAAAGCCCGGGTCATAAAGCGAACATCCTATCTAAGAAATACACCCATATCGGTGTTGGATATGTTTCTGGAGGAAATTACCGGCATTACTGGACACAAATCTTCACCGCACACTGATGCATAAGTAACCCGCCATAATCTGGCGGGTTTTTTCTTACATATATAGAGAGAGTGCTAAGACGGCAATTGAGCCAAGCACAACAATGATTACATTAGCACCTAGCAAGGATATAACCAT
>CAJGCH010000116.1 GCA_904501845.1 uncultured Bacillaceae bacterium
ATCCGGTTTTGTCTTTCTTCCTAATTGGACGCCCATTTCCACCAATTTACCTACCCCGCCTTGGTCAAGGACAGCGAATGGGTTGTCAGGCAATACCTTTTCTTCAATATAAGTTTGCAGGAATTTCCCTTCCGCATCATCACGGCTGTAACCGAAAGTAGTCTGTGTTAAATCATTTGTGCCGAAGGAGAAGAAATCTGCTTCCTCGGCAATCTCATCCGCCGTCAAGGCCGCACGCGGAATCTCAATCATGGTCCCTACCGTATAGGTGAATGTAAGTCCTGTTTCTTGCTCGACCGCTCTTGCCGTATCAATGACCAGCTGCCTCATCTGTCTTAACTCGTTCACATGCCCGACGAGCGGAATCATGATTTCTGGTTTGACTGGCAGTCCTTTTTCCATAATAGCAGCCACAGCATAAAAAATCGCTTTTGCCTGCATGCCATAGATTTCAGGATGGACCATGCCAAGACGGCAGCCCCTATGCCCAAGCATCGGGTTAAACTCATCTAATTGGCGGACTTTCTTCAGTAAAGCTTCTTTCTCAGCCAATTCTGGACTATTAGGCTCCAGGATTTGAAGCTTCGTCACATCAACAAGCAATTCTTCCTTATCCGGCAAGAACTCATGAAGCGGAGGATCAAGCAAACGGATCGTTACCGGATGGCCTTCCATAGCTTCAAAAATGCCCTCAAAATCCTCCTGCTGCATTGGAAGAAGGTGGCTTAATGCGTCTTCACGCTCTGTGATGTTTTCAGCTAAAATCATTCTCTGTACAAAAGGAACCCTTTTCGCATCCATGAACATATGCTCCGTTCTGCAAAGACCGATTCCGCCTGCGCCAAATTCCAGTGCCTTCCTCGCATCTTCAGGATTATCGGCGTTGGCTCTTACTCCCAAATCCCTCAATTCATCTGCCCATTGAAGCAGTGTTTTGAATTCTTCAGATAATTCGGGTTCAATCATCGGAATCTCGCCAAGCATGACCTCACCTGTGGACCCATCAATTGTGATGGTCTCACGATGCTTTACGATGACCTCGCCAACTTTAAATTGCTTCTCCTTCAAATCTATCTTCAATGCATCACATCCGCAAATGCAGGCTTTCCCCATACCGCGCGCTACAACGGCGGCATGACTGGTCATCCCTCCCCTGCTCGTGACAATCGCTTGTGATGCGATGATTCCATGGATATCATCCGGCGTCGTTTCCGGACGGACTAGAATGACCTTCACACCCTCTGAAGCAAGCTGTTCGGCTTCATCGGCATCAAAGACGACTTCACCGGTCGCTGCTCCAGGTGATGCTGGAAGACCTTTTGCCAGCTGCTTGCGAACATGAGTATCATCGATCCGGCGGTGGAGAAGCTGATCAAGCTGTTCAGGATCAACGCGCAATAACGCTGTTTGTTTATCAATGATTCCTTCTTGTTCCATTTCAACCGCTATCCGAATAGCTGCCTGTGCTGTCCGTTTTCCGTTCCTTGTCTGCAAAATATAGAGCTTGCCACGTTCAACCGTAAACTCGATATCCTGCATGTCCAGATAATGACTCTCCAGCTTCTTGCACGTCTCCACAAATTGCTTATAGACGGCCGGCATATCTTTCTCCAATGTCTGAATCGGTTCAGGGGTGCGAATTCCAGCCACAACATCCTCGCCTTGTGCGTTGATTAAATATTCTCCGTATAATAAGTGCTCTCCTGTAGAAGGGTTCCGCGTAAACGCTACACCTGTGCCTGAATCTTCTCCCATATTACCGAAGACCATGCTTTGAATATTGACAGCCGTTCCTAAATGATCAGGAATTTTGTTCAAGCGTCTGTATACTTTCGCACGCTGATTGTTCCATGAGTCAAAAACAGCATTGACAGCAAGGAATAATTGTTGTTCCGGGTCTTCCGGGAAGGATTTCTTCGTATGCTTTTGCACGATCTTTTTGTATCCTTCAATGACTTCCATCCAATCCTCGGCAGTCATTTCCGGGTCATGCTTATAGCCTTTCTCTTCCTTTACTTCTTCTAAAAACTGTTCAAAATAGAAGGTGTCAATTCCTAAAACGACGTCAGAGAACATTTGGATGAAACGGCGGTAGGAGTCATATGCAAAGCGTGAATTATTCGTAAGCTTCGCCATTCCGACGACTGTTTCCGCATTCATGCCCAGATTTAAGATTGTATCCATCATGCCCGGCATCGAAAAAACAGCGCCTGAACGAACAGATACGAGAAGCGGGTTAGAGGGATCACCCAATTTCTTTCCTGATTGGCTCTCTAATTCCGATAAGGCCTTCAATATTTGCTCTCTCACTTCTTGGGAGATTGTCTTGCCATTATCATAATAGGAGTTACAAGCCTCCGTGCTGATCGTGAAACCAAAGGGGACCGGCAAGCCAATGTTCGTCATTTCAGCCAGGTTGGCTCCCTTGCCTCCAAGCAATTCCTTCATGGTTGTGTTTCCTTCATTAAAAAGATAGACGAATTTGCTCATTATTATTTATAACTCCCCTCATTTTTTAGGATATCGAATATGACGCTGGCTGTTTCTTCTACAGCCTTATTGGAAACATTGATGACTGGGCAGCCGACTCTTTTCATGATTTTCTCGGCATAATCAAGTTCCTCTAGAATTCTCTCATAGCTTGCATAGCTCGCCTGCGAGGTGAGACCTAAGGATTTTAGACGCTCTTTGCGGATGGCGTTGAGCTTGTCCGGAGTGATGATGAGACCAAAGCATTTGCTCTTCTTAATCTTAAAAAGCTCTTCGGGAGGAGATACCTCAGGAACCAACGGGACATTCGCCACCTTGAACCCTTTGTGGGCAAGGTACATCGAAAGCGGTGTTTTCGATGTCCTCGAGACACCAATCAAGACAATATCTGCATAGAGAAGGCCTCTCGGGTCTTGTCCATCGTCATATTTAACGGCAAACTCCACCGCCTCCACCTTGCGGAAATAATCATCATCAAGCTGTCTCATTAAGCCTGAGCGATGGGTTGCCTCCTTATGAAACTTCTCTTCAAAGGCATTCATTAATGGATAAAGAAGATCGATTGCTCGAATATTCTCCATTGCTGCACGACGGTCGAGATACTCTTTCAAGGTTGGGATGACTATCGTATAAGCGATGATGGAGGCCTGCTGCCTGGCCATATTGATGATGACATCAATATCCTCTTCGGATTGGACGAATGAGTTTCTCCTTATGTCCACATGACCCCCATTAAACTGGGTTGAAACAGCCTTCACGACAAATTCTGCGGTTTCTCCAACGGAATCAGAGACAACATAAACCACTTCTCTTCTGTCCATATTTATCTTCATCTCCTTTCTGGCTTTTAAATATTCTATGTATGAAACTTGGCAATCTAAAGGGATAAAAGCACAAATAACGACTCCTCCGCTTTAATTGTGCCATACTATTCGCATTTAGTATATAACATTAGCAGTGAATATGCCTACTATTTTGTATATAAAAAATGATTTGATAATTTAAAAGTTTTCCAGACAACCGATGGTCCCCATAGTAAAATAAACATTACAGACGTATTTTCCTAATTAGGGAGGTTTTTATGAACGGATTAGCCAGAACTTGATGATTTCGTAATAACCCCTGCCGTTCACACCATTGAAGCGTATCAGCCTGCCTTAATGTTGGTTCATTTTACGGATTTAGACTCTATGCGTCATTACCACGGATTCTCCTACCAGGAAGCGATGGCTGCAATCAAGCTCGGCTTGGGCACCTCATGAATGTATTGAATAGGCAGAATCGATTTGAAGCTATGAGCATCATCATCTTAGGACCACAGTGCCTTAGATGAGAATCAAACGATACATATGAATGTCTTATTAAAGAAAAACAGGTGGCTTTCCGCCAATCATAGAGGAAGGGTTTCGTAATGGAGAGTTTACTGCAAATCATGTGATGGCTCGGCATATATTTATGTGGATGACCAAAATGATCAGCAGCTAAAAAACCAGGTTCTTTTTTCACTTCAGCAAGACCTCTCTAATGGGATTGAAGAAGTATCAAGCGGCATGGAGGCCGTATGAGGTGTGCTAACCCAGAGGGTTCCTTCATGCCGGAGGCTTTGGCACGCTATTATTTTCTTGATGACGATATTACAGATGAACGCAGCGAAGCGGTACAGCGGCATAACGAACAAAAGAAACATATTTTAGCCACTCATGGCTATTCGCCCAAAAAAGCGGATTATCATACCATTTTCATGGCAGACGGAAAAGGAATCAAGAAAGGTGTAACAGTTTCTAACATGAATTTAGTTGATATTGGACCCACTTTAGCTGCCTTGCTTGGCTTAAACCTGAATGACCGAGATAGGCATATAAAAGATGAGTTTCTAGACCAATGAATAAGGGAGTGTATTCGATGAAGAAGTTAACCAAGCAGGAGAAAAGCTGGGCGCTGTATGACTGGGCTAATTCAGCCTATTCCATAGTCGTCGTGACGGCAATCTTTCCGCTGTATTTTAAAGCTTCCGCAACAGAAGCAGGTTTGGCCGCTTCCACCTCGACAGCCTATTGGGGCTATGCCAATTCGATTGCCACCCTGCTTATTTCCATTTTAGCTCCCTTGCTCGGTACCATTGCTGACTTCAAAGGCTTCAAGAAACGTTTCTTTACGTTCTTCTTTCTATTAGGGATACTCTTCACGATGCTTCTGGCACTCGTTCCCTTTGATCAGTGGATTTTCCTGCTCGCCTGTTTTATCTTAACGGCGGTCGGCTTTGCCGGAGCTAATATCTTTTATGATGCGTTTCTCGTCGATGTCACGACAGAGGAACGGATGAGCAGGACCTCTGCTTATGGATATGCGACAGGCTATATCGGAAGCACCATTCCCTTCTTGATTGGGATTGGCCTCATCATGTCCGCTCAAATGGAATTGATTCCCCTTTCTTTAACCATTGCCATGCAGGCCGCCTTTATCATCACGGCATTATGGTGGGGATTGTTTACCATCCCTTTTTTAAAGAATATTGAGCAGGTTTATTATATCGACCCTGTCCCAAATCCTGTCAGAACAAGCTTCAAACGATTATACGCCACCTTCAAAAACATTCAATCTTATAAAAGCTTATTTCTTTTTCTGCTAGCCTATTTCTTCTACATTGATGGCGTCCATACAATCCTTACGATGTCGACAGCGTATGGCACGGATATGGGCTTAAGCTCCACTACGCTCCTGATTGTTTTATTCGTAACCCAAGTTGTCGCTGCTCCATTTTCTATCCTCTATGGAAAGCTGGCAGGTAAATATAACGAAAAGAATATGATTCTAGTTGGAATCATCATCTATTCGCTGATATGTATCTATGCTTTCTTCATGGATTCAGCCATCGATTTTTGGATTTTAGCCATGCTAGTCGGCTCATCCCAGGGCGGCATTCAAGCGCTAAGCCGGTCTTACTTCGCGAAGCTTGTGCCAAAGGAATCCTCCAATGAGTTCTTCGGGTTTTACAATATTTTCGGCAAATTTGCCGCCATCACAGGCCCCTTCTTAATGGGTGTAACGACACAGATTACCGGTCAATCAAATATGGGGATATTCAGCCTTGTCATCCTCTTTGTCGTGGGTGCAGCGATTCTTGTTAAGGTTCCGGCTCAACAGCCGAAAGCTCCAGCTGTGCCAATGACGGATATCCCGCCAAGTCAGCAATAATAAGAAAGCCCTATCCCATCGATATGGGAATAGGGCTTTACGCTATCATTCGGCAATATGTCCTTATTGATTCGAAAGTATTATTCCATTAAACGCTATTCCAATAACCTGAAACAGCGCCTTCTCTTCCTTATAAATCTATCTCTAATGAAATCGGGCAATGGTCGCTGCCCATGATATCGGAATGAATCTTTGCTTCCTTAATCTTGTCAGCAATCGTGCTTTGAACGATAAAGTAGTCAATTCTCCATCCAATATTGCGTTCACGGACGCGGCTCATATAGGACCACCATGTATAATGGTCGGTCAATTCTGGATACAGATGGCGGAATGAATCCACAAATCCCGCCTCAAAAAGGTCGGCCATCTTTTGCCTTTCTTCATCGGTGAACCCTGAATTGCCCCGATTGGATTTCGCATTCTTCAAATCTAACTCTGAGAATGCGCAGTTTAAGTCTCCCGTGAGAATAACTGGCTTCTTCTCGCCAAGCTTCACTAAATAATCCTTCAAGAGGTCTTCCCAAATAAGTCGGTAGCCGAGTCTTGCTAAATCCCGCTGGGAATTTGGCGTATACACATTTACAAGGTAATAATTCTCGAATTCAACCGTAATAGCCCTGCCTTCTACATCATATTCATCCTTGCCGATTCCGTATGAAACAGATAGAGGCTCTTCCTTCGTGAATACGGCTGTTCCGGAATACCCTTTCTTAACGGCATAATTCCAATATTGATGATATCCGTCCAATTTAAGCGCAATTTGTCCCTCTTGAAGCTTTGTTTCCTGGACACAGAACACATCTGCATCAAGGTTTTGAAAGACTTCCAAGAACCCTTTCCCCACGCATGCTCTTAATCCATTGACATTCCATGACACTAATCTCATCTAAATCCTAATCCCCCTAATGGCTTCTCTTCTGTTCATTCGTGAACGTTATTCACATTATACCAGACAAGACTAATTTAGCGTCATCTGGATACCTTAAGGTAAAAAAGGAGGCAGAAAAATGGCAAGACGAACGAAAATCATGGTCCCGGAATCCCGCCAAGCCCTCGACCGCTTAAAGGCAAAGATTGCCCATACCGATGATCCGGATAAAGCAAAGTATGAAATAGCAAAAGAAAAAAATATCCCCCTCGCACATGGCTATAACGGAAAGATTACAGCACAGGATGCCGGAAAGATTGGCGGAGCGTTAGGCGGCGGCATGGTAAAGGAATTAACGAGAATGGCGATGGAACAATTAAAATCCAACTCGTCCAAACATTAATCATAGGCTTTTCACATATTCACGAACCATATTATTCATGTTCACGGCCAGAAGGAGGTGATTTTCAGCAAGGACTTTGTCCCGATTTCCCTTCACTTTCAAATCTTTAATAATGGACAATTGGATGGCTCGTCCATAATTATAGGAGTCATCCGCCTCCCTCAATTTTTTTTGGGCAAGCTCGATTTCTCCCGCATTAGCGGCGGCAAATGCTTCGATTGCTGTGCTGCTGCAATCCTCTCCGCATAAGTACAATGCCTTTATCAGCTCTTTTTCTTTTCGCATAGAAAAGCCCCCTTATCATTCATTACTAACTTGTATGATAAAGGGGCTTATAATAGAATCAGGCTTGTCTATTTTGTTTGTTTTTACGCTCAAAATAGCGCTCCTCAGCACGCTTATAAAGGCTGATTTCAAGATCTGTCTCCGGAATGATGGCTGGAACCGGTGATGGTCTGCCCTCCTCATCAACAGCAATCATCGTTAAATAGGCTTCAGATGTGAGGCGGCGCTCACCTGTCAGCAAGTTTTCTCCTTCCACCCTCACGTAAACAACCATGGATGTTTTATGCGCCCAAGTGACGAAGGCCTCAAGATTGATGGCCTCACCTGACTTAATGGGTGCATGAAAATCTAATGAATCACCTGAAGCAGTCACAACAGGCTTCCGGCAGTGGCGCATCGCGGCTATACCGGCAATTTTATCGACATAGGCCATTACTTTCCCGCCAAACACCGTCCCATAGTGATTCGTGTCAGCAGGCAAGATTAAATCCGTTAAGTACGTTAAAGAATCTTTGACTTTCTTTGCTTCATTATGCATAAAGTTCTAGTCTCCTGTTTGATAATATCTTCCTTTTTAATTTACTATATTTTCAGGCAGACATCCATTTACTGCTCTATGATACGCATTAAATTTATGGCTATGCAGCAGAAAATCAGCGATGTTCAGCTATCAGCATTCAATCTTAACAGAGATGAATTTACAAAGCTGTTTTCGTAAAGAATGTTGCTTTTGTTACTTTAGGTATAAATTAGGTGGTTTATAAATGATAATTGGAATTTTATGCTAAAGTGTACATATAGATATAAATATTATGGGAGGGATAAGTGATGATGCTTTTCGGTCCATTCCTAGTAGCCTGTATTCCAGGTATATGTATTCTGCTACTTACTTGGTGGCTTAGCAAAAAAGACATACCTTTATTCGTCAGGTTATTACCAGGTCTTATAACTATAGTCGTTTCCCTTGTTCTATTCTACGTTGGATTTGAGAATATTAGAGGCTTTGAAGGTGCGGCTTATGGTCTTCTTGCTATATTCCTTATACTTTTTGCATTAACTTCTTTTGTGTTCGCAAGAAAACAAAAAGCATCAATATAGATAATGCAATTGAGTATTGCTGATGTCCATTTGTTGTCTTCTTGTATAGCTCACATCAATCAATACAATGGAGAAAGCCTTGCCATAACAATTACAGCTACTCCTTTTTTAGGTGTAGCTGTTTCTTAATGTCCACTGAACTAGCGCACAAAAGCCGAGAGTAATCTCACGGCTTTCATGCGGATGCTTCATTATTTGCACATGCTCACGAAATATTTCAATAGCCTTTCCATGCTGAAGTCATGCTCGCTCAATTCCTCGGGATGAAACTGCGTCCCAATGATTGGTTCTGCTTTTCCTTCAAAGGCCTCAATCAATCCATCCTCAGCTTTAGCGGCGCATCTCAAGCCCCCGCCTAACTTCTTCACTCCTTGATGATGGAAGCTGTTGACCTTCG
>CAJGCH010000117.1 GCA_904501845.1 uncultured Bacillaceae bacterium
ATATAGAGTGCGTCTGGCTTAAACCCAATCAGAAGCTGATTATCCTCGCCAACAACCCTGCAAGGTATAATCCGCATCTTCTCTTGCCATCCAATCGGCATCTTTTCATCATTAAGGCTCATTTTTTCTACACCCTTCTCAATCATCCCCACAACTTCTTTTGGAAGAAGCTTTTCTTTTCCGTGAATCGAAATTATGCATACAGGACTTCCAGTTAGAGGGTCCATCAGCTGATTTCCCGTATCCACGAGCCCTTTTGCCTCAATCGAGAGGCCATTCAACACGATGCGCAAATCTACTGATTGTTTATCACTCCAATTGGCCAGCTCCAAAACTTGTATATGCTTTCGCGTAAAATGCCAGGCAAGCGGGAAACCAATCATGACAAATATCCAGCTTATCGGGTCTCCAAAGCTTCCTGGACCGCTAGCAAATCCATTGAGATAGCCTGCTGCCTTAAAATTAAAAAAATAATAGCATCCGAGCAGAATGCCTCCTGACATGAAGGTCATTGCATATAAGGTAAGCACTCGTTTCATGAAGATCCCGGGAGCTTTAAACCCGAAGGCAATGAAAACCATCAATAAGGAGAAGCATCCCTTAAGCCAGATTTGATCCGCCAAATAGGCAAAAGGCGTAATATACAGCCAAATAATCATTGAGCCCGCTAAGCCTCCGCCAAACATTCTGATCCAGCTGACCTTTTCCTTCAACAGCAAGGCCGTCCAAACCAGGAGCAGTGAATCAAATACCACATTCAGGAGCCAAATTGCATCAATGTATATTTCCATGCGCCCATCCTTCATTTGCTTAATTCAGAATATACTAGAAATTATACAGCCTATTCACTTAAAAGGGTGTCGCTTCCTGTAAAGTAGACAGGCTCTTTTTATTTGGGATTTCAACGGTATTTGTCGAGGACGATGAGAAATATCAGAAAACGAAAGAAGGGTGCTCCATATTGTCTTATCTAGGACAATATGGAGCACCCTTCTGAATATCTATTTAATTATCGGCGACGATTGCGGTTTCTCAAGAATGTTGGTATATCAAGCGCCTCATCCTGATTGCCTTGGTTAGCACTTTGATTGCTTCTGCTAGGCTCTTGGGAATAAGTTTCTCTCTCTTCCCTTTTCGGAGCTTCTCTTTTCACCGGATTCGGATTAGCTTGAGGTCTCGTTTGACCGAAGTTCGGTCTCGATGCCGGACGAGATTGCTCCATTTCGCTAAAGCCAGTCGCGATAACCGTTACTACGATTTCATCCTTCAGGTTCTCGTTGATAACAGAACCGAAAATCATATTCACTTCTTGATCGGAGGCAGATGCTACAATATCAGCTGCTTCCTGCACCTCAAACAGGCTTAAGTTCGTACCGCCTGTAATATTCATCAGGACACCTTGGGCACCGTCAATAGATGTTTCAAGAAGCGGACTTGAGATTGCTTTTTTGGCTGCTTCTGCTGCACGGCTCTCTCCGGATGCTACACCGATTCCCATTAAGGCAGAGCCTTTATTGGACATGATTGTCTTAACATCAGCAAAGTCAAGGTTAATGAGTCCAGGGACAGCAATCAAGTCAGAGATGCCTTGTACACCCTGTCTGAGAACATTATCTGCTTCTCGGAAAGCCTCTAGCATCGGCGTGCTTTTATCAACGATTTCAAGCAAACGATCGTTTGGAATGACAATCAATGTATCTACAGATTCTTTCATGGAAGCTATTCCGCCTTGGGCCTGTGTCGAGCGCTTGCGGCCTTCAAAGGTAAACGGTCTTGTAACTACCCCAACCGTTAGAGCACCAAGCTCACGGGCAATTTGGGCAACAACCGGCGCGGCGCCAGTTCCTGTACCGCCTCCCATACCAGCAGTTACGAATACCATGTCCGCTCCTTCTAATGCCTGCTCGATTTGCTCTTTGCTTTCTTCAGCAGCCTTTTTCCCTACTTCCGGGTTAGCCCCTGCTCCAAGTCCGCGAGTCAGCTTTCCGCCGATTTGCATTTTCACTTCAGCTTTAGACAGATTAAGCGCTTGGGCATCTGTGTTCACAGCAATGAACTCGACCCCTTGTAAACCATGTTCAATCATTCGGTTAACGGCATTGTTCCCCCCGCCGCCTACTCCGATTACTTTTATTGTTGCTAACGAATCAATATTTGTATCAAATTCTAGCATGGATAGTCCTCCTATTTTTTCAGTTAAATATATCCGCTATTCAAAAAACACTCCGAAGAATTTTTTCATCTTGTTGCTCATTTTATCTTCTGGATTTTTCGGTGCTTTTTCTTTTTGTGGCGATTTTTGAGGTGCTCTTTTTTCAACCGGCTCACTAGTAGCAGCTACTGTGTGTGCTCCTAATTGCAGCCCTTGAGACCTCGCTTTTCTGCAAGCATATGTAATAAGCCCAACAGAAGTTGTATATTGCGGCTCCCTTACCCCAATATAATTAGGTTCTGCTCCTCTGACACGATTCTGGAAAACATGCTGTGCCAAATCTAAAACACCAGGTGTTTTAACGACACCGCCAGTTAAAACATAACCGCCTAAAAGCTCACTGACACCCATCCTAGCAATCTCATTCTCTACCATTTCAAAGATTTCAATGAGTCTCGCTTCCATAATATCAGAAATGACGAATTGATTACACTTCTGCAATTTGTCAGTGCCAATAACAGGAATCGTGAACATCTCTTCCTCAGCATCATCATCAATAAAGGCATGTCCATACCGAATCTTGATTCTTTCTGATTCCTCTGTAGGTGTCTTTAATACGATACTAATGTCCTTAGTAATCGTATCTCCGCCTAGAGGAATAACAGATGCCCCTTTCAGCTCACCATCCTCAAATACCGCAACCGAGGTGGAGCCTCCGCCTATATCTACAAGAGCAATCCCAAGATTTCTTTCATCCTTGGATAATACGAGTGAACCGGCTGCCATAGGCTGCAAGGCAATATCGGTTATTTCCAAACCTGCCCGTTCCACTGCGCGCAAAGTGTTATGTAAAATGGTTCTAAGGCCGGTAATCAAGACACCCTTCATCTCTAGGCGAACACCAGTCATGCCTTTTGGATCGCTTATATCCTCAATCTCATCAACTTTATAGCTCACCGGGATACAATCAATAATCTCCCTGTCTGACGGAATAGTCACGAGCTCTGCCTGTTCCTTGACGCGCAGTTTATCCGCTTCAGTGATTTCTTTGTTTTCATTTGAGACGGCAACGACTCCGTGGCATGGCTGCAAGCGTACATGATTGGCGCTAATTCCGACAATCACACGCTGTATTTTCATTCCAACCATTCGTTCTGCCTGTTCTACTGCTTTTCGTATTGACTTGACGGTTTCATCTATGTCAACGATTTGTCCTTTTTTTAAGCCTTCAGATGCAACATTTCCCACGCCGATAATGTTTATGGAGTTGTTTTCCATTTCTCCTATAATCACTTTCACTGTGGATGTACCGATGTCCAAGCTCACATAATATTCATTGTTGTGCACCCTTTGGCACCTCCTTTATATAGCTAACTCTATTTATTATCAGGTTTATGTCAGCCGTATGCTGCTCTCATAAGCCTTGTTAAGTTCAGAACCTCTTCTGCTAATGCAGAGAAGCGCATGCCTTGCATACATTCGTCTGCAACGGCTGATTATATCAGCATAAGCGGCTAACATAGCCTATATGTCACATATTTTTTGTCTTTAAAATACTATTCGCCAAAAGTTTATGATATCCTGTTTCCTTTTTGGCATTTAGTAGCAGTTTACAGGGTATTTAGTTTCAAATTGCACTATTTCACAAAAGTAATTCCATTATGCTGCAAATACCCTTGTTAAATACAAGTCTACACTAAGATGAACGCCTAGAAAAGCCATATTTACAGCGAAAATGATATTACAAAAGAAACTTGATTAAATTTTATTTAATTTTATTACTTTTTTTTCATTTTAATGATGCTCCATTGACAAAACGAATCTTTTTCGTCTTAAATGTCATACTCAGGACTTAATGACTAGTCCCAATTAACCAGATTGATTCAAGATAGTTTTGGAGGTCATCTCCCTACTATTCTTCTTCAGTTGCTTCATCTTCTTCCTCTTCTGTTTCGGATTCATACGCCCTAAAATAAGAGCCTACTTCCAAATCAATGACCCCTTTATCGTTCTCACCAAGCTGGCTGACGATGGCAGGATAGTGAGTCATTTTTTTCGCAAGTGTTTCACCGCTCGCTGTCACCTCATAGCCATCATTCATGAAGAGCGTTATTTTATAGGGAGCTGATTCACTCGGATTATAATGAATCTCCGATATGGAATTCATGATTTCCGGCGGAAGATTGTCCAGCTGCTCTACAACTGTCTTAAGAGCCTTTCCTTCCTTAAAGGAAACAAGCAAAGGGCCCGAGTCAGGAATTACCCTTAATTTCTTTTTTAAAATCGATCCGCTCGTGAGGACCGGATAATAATCTTTTCCTTCCTGAACATAGGCCTTATATTCATATTCATCTACCGTAATGACAATCGTATTCGGGAGCTGTCTCGATATTTTTGCCGAGCTTACTTCCTTTTCTTTTTTAATTGCTGTTACTGCTTCGTTTTTTTTGACTTCCCATAGGTTTTCGTTCAACCGAATGCCGCTTGCAGCAACGATTTCCTTATCAGTGAGATATGAATTGCCTTCCACCTTTATCGATTGGATCTTACTTAATGGAGATTGAAAATAAATAATGCTGAAAATCAGCAAAAAGAAAATGGCCAGCAAGGTGATCAATCTTCTGTTTGCTTTCTTTTTACGCATTTGTTTTAATTTTGGAATTCTATCTTCCAACGATACAATATTTTTATCCAACCCATACACCTCTACTTCATCACGTGTTAAAACCTGCTCAGCCTAAAGAAGTAATAACCGGCCTATAAAACTCTGCTGAAAACTCAAGAATCCAAGCGGCAACTATAGCACTGATGAAATTGCACACACATGGTTGGTATATTTTCTTTATCAGATTACCCATTTCCCCTTATATAGAGGTCAATTGGTTCTTGGTTATTATCTGTCCCGCCCGAGGCAGTTTAATGAAACGAGAATCTACTCTGTGCCGTAACGCTTCTCATTTCAAAGATTAAAAAGAACAAAATAAAAGGCACAAATGATGTCTAATTATGAGAAAATTATAACACATCGCACCCTGTATTTTTTCTGTTTTTTTTCATTTCAATCATTAAATGATTGGCAAATTAAACATTGTTAAGGAGGACAGATTGTCTGACCGTCTATCCGCGACATAAGACTCCGGTTTATAGTTATTTCTGCACCATTATGGAGAAAGGAAAAGGATGAATGCAGATATGCCCAATATGGCAGGCAAGCTGAACATCCACCCCTTTCTTGAGAGTCGCATCCTCATTAATTAAAAACGATGCCTTAGCGCTGCAAATCTTTAATGATTTCCAGCATGCGCTCAGCCGAATCTGGCATGCCTTTTCGTTTAGCAGCCTCTTTCATAAGAGTGTTCTTTTGGCCATCAAGCATAATATCATCAATAGCCTTCAGTAATGTGTTCCCATTTAACTCATTTTCTTTGATCATCATCGCTGCCCCATCATCTACAAGTGCCTGCGCGTTTTTCTCTTGATGGTTATTAGTGACATATGGGCTTGGAATAAGGATACTTGCAATGCCAAGCGCCGTAAGCTCAGCGATTGTCGTTGCCCCGGCTCTTGATACTACCAAATCCACAGCTGGCAATATTTCTGGCATATTGTGTATGAATGGCTTCACAATTATATTTGGCGGTGTACCAACAAGATCGAGCTCATCCTTCACGGATTGATAATGGACCTCTCCCGTAATATAAATCACTTGATAAGGCTTATCCTTCAGGGCCTCTATATTCTTCAGGACAGCTTCATTAATGGCCTTAGCACCACGGCTTCCTCCAAAAATCAGCACAACAGGCTTGGTCGAATCTATACCAAGTGCATCAATGGCTCTAGAACCAATATGGGAGACAACTTCAGATCCGCGGGGATTTCCCGTTAAGATGACTTTCTCTTTCGGGAAGAATTGAGCTGACTCCAAAAAGCTGATTGCGACCTTGCTTACATAGCGGCTTAAGAATTTATTCGTCAAGCCAGGCACGCTGTTCTGCTCATGAATAATCGTAGGAACTTTCAAGCGGGAGGCGGCATACACAACAGGACCGCATACATAGCCGCCTGTTCCAATCACGACATCGGGCTTGAATTCCTTCAATAGCTTCTTGCTTTTTGAGACACCTGTCAAAAATCTCATGATAGTCTTGGCATTTTCAAAGCTAAGAGAACGTTTGAATCCAGTAATCTCGATGGCTTTAAAGGGAATGCCCTCTCTTCTTACTAAATCACTTTCTAAGCCCTTTTCGGTACCTATGTATAAAAAGCTTGCTTCTGGATTTAATTTCTTGATTTCTCTTGCCAAGGCAAGTGCAGGATATATATGTCCTCCTGTTCCACCGCCGCTTAATACAATTTTCATTTATATTCACCTTTCAATGCTAATATAGCAACTCTACTGTTTACCCATATTCTACTACACTATAAACGTCGTTTACATAGTATCTTTTACATATTATCTTGTTTCCAAAATTAAACAAGTCTTTTAAGCAGTCCGCTTCAAAAGAACGATTCAAAGTACTGGGGAATACCAAAATATAAAATACCATAAGAAAAGGGACTTAACCAAGCAGTCCCTTTAATAATTCGAGTATCGGCTGATGTTCAGCAGCACACCTACCGCCATCAGCATTAAGGTCAGGGAAGAACCCCCATAGCTCAGGAACGGGAGAGTGATTCCCGTTACCGGCATCAAACCAGTCACAACCCCTATATTAATCATAACCTGTATCGCGATCATCACGATAATTCCGACCGCAAGGAAGGTGCCGAATAAATCCGGAGCGCCAAGAGCAATTCGGATTCCTCTCCACAGGAGAAGAGAAAAAAGAAGAATGACGAGTGAGCCGCCAATGAATCCTAGCTCTTCTGCTAAAATGGCAAAGATAAAATCTGTTTGCGGCTCCGGCAAGTAGAAGAACTTCTGCCTGCTTTGTCCAAGCCCAAGTCCAAATAAACCGCCTGGACCTATGGCATACAGGGACTGAATGATTTGAAACCCGCTCCCAAGCGGATCCTCCCACGGGTCAAGGAAGGAAGTAATTCGCTTTATGCGATACGGGGCAGAAGCAACAAGCGCGATAAAGCCGACTACCCCAATCATGGCAAGACCGGCAAAATGGCTGATTCTTGCACCTGCGATGAATATCATCGCAATGCATGTCCCAACCATAACAGTACCTGTACCAAGATCAGGCTGAAGCATGATGAGCGCAAAGGCAATGAACACTAGGCTAAGCGATGGTACGAGCCCATTTTTGAATGAGGTTATGTATTTTTGCCGTTCAGACAGAAACTTTGAGAGAAACACAATCATCGCAAGCTTCATAAACTCTGACGGCTGAATGGAGAAAGCACCGACCCCAATCCAGCTCCTCGATCCATTACGGACCGTCCCCACCCCAGGAATCAGCACCACTAATAGCAAAATGAAGCAAATGATAATAATCGGCTTTGCCCATTTACGCCAATTCCAATAATCGATATTCATAATGACAAACATCGCTACAATCCCTACACCCGCAAATAATAGCTGCCTCTTCGCAAAGAAGAAGGTATCGTCAAATTTATACGTGGCCCAGATGGCACTGGCACTGTATACCATAATAAGGCCAATAGACAATAAGCTCAGCATCGCGATAATCAATATAAAATCAGGTGTCGTTTTCTTAGCAGGCACTTGGCATGCACCTCACGCATTCTAAATTAGGGATGAACCGGCTAGGTACAAAAAGAGACGATTATTCCTTGAGTAATCGTCTCTATAGCTGCATTCTCAAACAGCGCATAACACACCGGTTTGGAACAAGCCCCTATTTTAGCTTATGCACGGCATCCATAAACATGTCACCACGAACCTCAAATGTTTTATATTGGTCCCAGCTTGCGCATGCAGGAGATAGCAAAATAGTGTCCCCGCTCTCTGAGAGCTCGTAAGCTTCACGAGCTGCCACTCCTACATTATCGACATGTTTAATAACGGATATTCCTGCTTTTTTCGCACTTTTTGTCAGTTTGTCAGCTGTTTCTCCGAAGACGATCATCGCCTTCACATTCTGAAGCAATGGAATAAGCTCATCAAACTCATTCCCGCGATCAAGCCCGCCAGCAAGAAGGATTAACGGGCCTTCAAAGGACGAAATGGCCGCGCTCGCTGCAAGGATGTTCGTCGCTTTAGAATCATTATAGAATCTTCTCCCATTAAGCTCTCGGACAAATTGAGTACGATGCTTAACACCCGCGAAGGTGGTCAATACTTTTTCAATCGCATCATTGGATACACCGTAAAGCTTAACGGCTGCAACAGCTGATAAGATATTCTCGAGATTATGGCGTCCTGGAAGGACGATTCTCTCGATTGGCAGGATTTGCTCCCCGCGGAAGCAAATGTAACCATCCTCGGCATAGGCACCATCCTTTTGAACTGAATCGGTGCTAAACGGAACCGTTACCGCCGATGTTTCCTTGGCAGCAGAAGCTGTTGCCTCCTGCGATGCATTGTAGACAAAGAAATCTTCATCCGTCTGGTTAGCCGTAATGCGGGCCTTCGC
>CAJGCH010000118.1 GCA_904501845.1 uncultured Bacillaceae bacterium
TGTGAAGATAGCTATCATGCTTTATGAGCATAGCATTAGTGTGATGAAGAGGCCTAAGAAGCGGTTAATAAAGAAAAATAATTAAGGCAAGATGAATATATGCGGCTAAGGGCAGGAACAGCCTCACTTTAGAGAAAGGAACTGATGATTGAATCATTTCCTTTTATTTTAAAGGAAAAGGGTAAAAGGCAAAAAGGCAGAATGGGCTAAATGGCTGTGGTTCTTTTGTAGTGATTTCACATGCAGGATTCCTATTCCATCAATAAGACGTAATATTGGATTGTCATAATGTTATTTTAGTAAAATAATTATAAGGGTAACAAGGATTTGAAGGTTCATCAGTGCTTAGAATTCCAGTTCTAAAAGTAGGCTGTGAAAAGGAAGGGCTGTAAAATGAACTATTTGCGAATATTCATTTTGATGGCAGGACTTTGGCTGCTGCCCATAGAAGCTATGTCCGCTAAGACAAGCCTGCAGGAGCAAATAAATGAAACGCCAAGCGGAGGGATGCTGATCATTCAAAGCGGAACATATGAAGGACCGATTGAATTGACAAAACCAATCGACCTGGTTGCCCAGGATGGAGCGGTCATCGTTTATAACGGCACAGAGGAGGCCGTATCAATCAGCGGTCAAGATGTTTCTGTAAGCAATCTATCCATCAAGGCGTCAGATCAGGCAGCTGCAGCGATTCAATTGACAGGTGATGGGCATGAGCTTATTGGCCTCGATATTGTCACAGGCACTACGGCTATTCGCATGAATCAAGCGAGCCATGTATTGGTGGAAGGAACAGACATTGTCGGACAGTCTGAAAAGCATGCAATAGATTTGAACGAATCCGATGATAATGTGTTTGAAGCGAATACGGTCACACGTGTGGAAGATGGATTCTATGTCGAAGAGAGCAACAGAAATACCTTCATGAATAATAAGATCAGTGAGGCACATTATGGCTTTCATATCATGTATTCAGAAGGCATTGAGCTTATCGACAATCAAGTAGAGGAGAGCTTTACAGGTGCAATGGTCATGGGGGCTAGCGGCGGAACAATTAAAGGAAATGTATTCAAAGATAATAATAAGAATGTCAACGCCCAAGGCTTGCTGCTGTATGATTCTGCAGAGGTGCATGTTACGGGAAATGATTTGGTGAACAATCGAATAGGCTTGTTTATCGAGCAGGCTAATGCCAATGAAGTTAGAGATAACCTCTTTTTATCCAATTATATAGCTATTCAATTTTTGGAAGCAGAGAGCAATATCATTGCAGGCAATGATTTTCGTTTGAATTTAAATGAAGCACAAGCGATTAAGAGCAGCCGAAACAGCGTTAACCGGAATTACTGGGATTCAGCCGTAAAGGCAGATGTGAATGGTGATGGATACAGCGACCTGACATATGAGGCCGATCCTTACTTTTTATCCTTGACCGATGAAGTACCGGAGTATCAGCTATTCTTTCAATCACCAGGTATGTTGATACTGCAGAAGATGTTGAAGAGCACAAGCGGGGAATTGCTTATAGATACTAACCCGCTGATGAAGCCGCAAGCAATTGATACGGCAAGAACTGAAGGAAGTGCTTGGACGGTGGGGGCTATAGCGACGATTATGTTTGGATTAAGTGCTAGTCTATTTCTGATAGGGAGGAAGAAATCATGAAGAAACCTTGGATGGGAATTGGTTTATCTATTCTATCAATCTTTATGATTGGATTATTGCTGGTGCTTGGCGGATGCGGAAAGGCTGATGAAGCCCAGCCGCAAGCAATCGATCCAGAAACAGATACGTGCGCAAACTGTAATATGTCAGTAGCTGATGACCAATACGCCACAGAGCTGAGTTTAGATGATGGAAAACTCGAGAAATTCGATGATATTGGCTGTATGTATAAATGGAAAGAAAAGAATCCGGATGTGAAAATTGAACAAGGGTTTGTACGTGACTTCCATTCTAAAGAGTGGCTCAAGGAAGAGGATGCCACATATGTATATGGAATGGATATAGAGACACCGATGTCTTTCCATGTCATATCTTTCAAGGATGAAGCTGAGGCAAGGGATCAAGCAGACAGCCATTCGGCTGAAGTGATGTCAATTTCTGACCTCGAAAGCCATAAATGGGTCAAGGATATGGAATCTGGCGAGCATGGCATGTAAAGCTTAAGCAAATCAGAAACAGGCAGCCAGGATATGGTTGCCTGTTTGTTTAGGAGGTGGATTTCTTCCATGTGGACGATTTGGCGCTCTGAATGGAAAACAACTTCAAGGCAGAAGTCCTATTACACCAATCTTATTCTATGGCTGCTCGTCATTAGTCTTTTGATTATGTTAGAAAGAACGAATGGGACTATTTCCGGCTATACGAATATAACCGGAACAATCGTCAATATCATGCTGTATATCTTGCCGCTTTTCATGCTCATCTATGGGTCATTCTCGATTGCGAATGAAATGGAGAACGGGCAGTGGCGTCTATTATGTACGTATCCGCTCGAGATGTCTTCCTACTTTTTTGGAAAGCTGGGCGGACAGTTCACTGCACAGGCTGTCAGTTATTCACTTGCCTATTGGCTGAGCATGCTGATTGGTTTGATAACCGGCATCTCAATTTCACTAGACTGGATGCTTGTACTCTATTTGTTTTCCTTGCTGCTCATTCTCTTTTTTCTTTGTTTTGGACTATTCTTAGGTTCCTTTGTCAGCACGAGATGGCAAGCGCTGACCTATTCTGTCGGGGTTTGGTTCGTGCTCATCATGATTTGGCCGACTTTATTGATTGCCATTACGAGTGTCTTGCCGTATCCAATGATTGGGGCGATATTGAAGACGGCTATGTTTATCAATCCGGCTGAATTCACCCGATTCTTCCTTGTAGCAAAATTGAATGCGGGCTCCATCTTCGGTCAGGCATATGATTCGATTGTTCCTTTGTTCGAACAAGGCATTGTTTGGGGAGTCATCTTTTTGTACGCGTTTGCGGTGATTGCGCTTTTAGGAGGTCTTTCAATATGGAAGTTAAAGAGAAGGAGAGCAAATTAGATGGAAATCTCATTATGGAGGGGATATCCAAGCAATATAAGCAAAAGCATGCCCTTCATCCTTTCTCGATGGAAATGAGAGAGGGGGAGTGTGTGGTGCTTTGCGGCGGAAATGGTGCGGGAAAAAGTACAATCCTGAATATCCTGGCTGGGGTCTCGAAACCGACGACTGGTTCAGTTGTGTTGAATGGAATTAAGATGGACCAGGACAAGATGGCCTATGTCGCTTGCATAGGATATATGCCGGATGAATTTATGGCACAGGGAGAGATGGGTGTACGTGAGTTCCTGGAGTTTTATGCTTCCTTGCGGTTGGTGCCTCAGGATAAAATCAATCACATTATTGCACAAATTGGTCTAGAGGAGAAGCAACTGGAGCAGGTAAAGGCCTTATCAAAGGGCATGCGCCAACGCTTGCTGCTTGGGCAGGCAATCCTGGCCGAGCCGGATTTGCTTATCATGGATGAGCCGACAAACGGTCTAGACCCTTTCTGGATCAACGAGTTTATTGAACTGATCCAAGCCTTAAAGAAGAGAGGGATGATGATTGTCTTTTCCACTCATATGATGGATGTTGCTGCAGAGGTAGGGGACCGTATCATGTTTATCCATGAGGGCAAGCTCGCCGACTCACTAGTCAATGATGGAGTGGACATTCCGGAATTTACGAGCAGGCTAGTGAAGCTTTATCGCTCAAGCTGACGGAAGCCATGGCTTATTGCCATGGTTTTTTTAGTTTGAAAGTAGCTTCTTGAGTGTCGTAACTGTTAGTCTGGTGTCTTATGACAATATAAATGGCAATAGGATAGTGACCAATCCAGCTGCTAATAAAAGAGAACCAAAAATGCGCGATAAGACTTTTTCGTCCCCTGAAATTCCATTCCACAAGACAATATTCACTAAGAATAGGGCTTTTTTCTTTATGACCAGAAAACCTGTAAACATAATAAAAACGCCGATTAAGATGATTATTATGGTTTCGATTCTTCTTCACCCCCGTGGAAAGATTCAAATCCAAAAATAGTTTAACATAAATTTCCAAGTTGTTTCTATAGTTCTTATGAATTGCAGCCTGATAAGCGGCTATAGAAGAAGTTTCTGTGCAAAGTATATGGCTTTAATGATGACTTGCTGGATAAAGAAGAAAGGGTGAGAATGAATGTGTCAAACATTCTTTCTCACCCTTATTAAGCCCTGCACTTTTCTTGTCATTCAATAATAGTATTCTCCGCTTTCTTTGCATCAGTGCTGCTAATATTCGGAACCTCAAGCATATCGAGGATGAAGATGAAAATCGGGATCCCAAGAATCAAGCCCCAGATGCCTAGGAAATGCTCAGAAAGAACGAGAACAAGAAATGTATAAAACGTTGGCAAGTGTGTCTTTGCAGACATAAACTTTGGATTCAAAATATAGCTCTCAAGCGCATGAATGGCCGCAATTAAGATAATGACATAAAGGACATGCATGCCGCCCCCAATTTGATACGCAATGGTACATAGCGGCACCAAAGAGATAATAACGCCTGCGACTGGAATTAAGCCTAGGAGGAAAATCATAATCCCCAGTCCGAGTAATTGAGGGAATCCCAAGAAGTATAGAATAATCAGTGATAACACTGCATTAACGGAGGCAATCAAAAACTGGACTTCAATCACCTTTCCGAAGGAATTGACAAACACGTTTCCTAAATGCTGAAGTTCCTTGAATATCGTCCCTAGCTTGCTATTTTTGAATGTACTTGTGAAACGGGCGATTCTTTCCTTCTCTAATAGGAAGAATAAACTTAACAAAATCGAGATAAATAATTGCAGGCTGACCTTACCAATGTCGGCCGCATATGTATAGACGGCACTCGCATTTTGTTCAATGTCACTTGGGGATACCAACTTGTTCATCGCGCTGATAATAATCTCAATGGCACGATTATCAGGAGGATTCTTATAGAATTCCATTAATGCTTTTACTAATTCCGTCATCTGCATGGTGATAATGGGGATGTATTTATAGATAACCATCACCATGGACGAGATTAAAACGGAGTAAAGAATTAGAATAATCAATTTAGGGCTTATCCTAATGCGGAGCGCTTTCTTCAATGAGGCAGAGATGAATCGCTCTAAGCCCCCCATTAAAAAGATGAAAATAAAGGTGAATAAAATTAAATTAATCATATCTCTTAGAGCATAAAAGAGTATAATGATGATTAAAAAAGTCAGGAAGCGGATAAATCCTTTGCTTTTTACTAGCTGGTTGATTGAAAACATTGACGGCTGTTACTCCTTTCGGCTCACACCTTAGATAATTCAATTATACCTGTAAGCGGATTGCATTATAAGAGAGCGGCTAAAATTATTTAAGGTGACGAAGACATTCTCAGTTAAACAGATATGTGACACGTTTTAGATTTATGCTAATTGGATAAATAAGTGTATACAATGATGGGGGGATGTTTAGATGGGTCAAAAAGAACAAAAAGGTCAGAAAGTAGCGATTGTGACTGGCGGCGGTTCTGGAATCGGGGCTGCAACGGCAAAAAGATTAGCCGATAATGGGGTTCATGTATGCTTAATGGACATCAATTATTCCGGAGCGGATAATGTTCGCTCAGAAATTGAAAAAAGCGGCGGCGGAGCTTGCATCTATGAGGTGGACATCAGGGAAGAGAAGCAGATTGAGGAGGCTATCAATGATGTGGTCGACAAATATGGCAGGCTGGATATCCTTTTTTGCAATGCGGGAATCAATGGTACTTTATCCTCGATTGAGCATCTAGATGCAGCGGATTGGGATAGGACGATAGAAACCAATCTCCGCAGTACTTTTCTGTTTGTGAAATATTCCATCCCGCATATGAAAGAAAACGGAGGAAGTATAATCATTACTAGCTCCATTAATGGCAATAGACGTTTCTCCGGATTTGGAATGGCGGCCTATAGTACCTCAAAAGCGGCGCAAATCGGCTTCATGAAGATGGCGGCACTAGAGCTTGCCCGCTATAAAATCCGTGTGAATGCAATCTGTCCGGGTGCCATTGAAACAAATATTGATAACTCAACTGATAAGTCTGAGAGTGTAAAGGAAATTGAGATTCCAGTTGAATATCCGGAAGGCATGCAGCCCCTTGCAAACGGACCGGGGCAGCCAGAACAAGTCGCAAGTTTGGTTGCTTTTCTTGCTTCAGATGAGGCGAGTCATATATCCGGTACGGAAATTTATGTAGACGGTACGGAATCCTTGCTTTGAGCATGGCAATTGGATGGAGAACAAGCAGGATTTATCAATAGATGAAAGGACTTCAGAATTCTGAAGTCCTTTTTTGCTTATTCTGTCATGTACCAGACCTATTTAGCTGCTCTCCATATTGCCGATAATCTCAGGAGGACAAATATCAGCATGGCTCCTATGCCTGTTCTCATACAAAAAGTGGTGAGGAAACTCCCTGTATACCCAAAAGCGACTGATTGCTGGATAAAATACACATCGCCTGATTCCGGGATATCGGGCTGGTAGAGAACAGTTGAAATATAGCCAAACACCAATGCTCCAAAGATATAAACCATATTAATGAGCAGTGAAAAAATATGGATTGCAGAACAGTTTTCAAAATCAATCACTCTCCGCCTTTTGCTTTCCATGATATTACATACGTTGACCTGAGTAAAACCAAAAAATAATCCGGCAATTAAATTACCATACTAACAGGAATACGATACAAAGAGGAGGGCTTCTTGTGGAACCGTTGATTCCTTTTGAACCAATTACGGCTAACGATATTCCCGGTGAGGGAGAGTGGGTGTTCCAGGTGAAATGGGATGGGGTGAGAATCCTTGTCTACAAATCCGGTTCAGCGACTGAGGTTATTAATCGTCATTTAAATAACCGTACCCTTCAGTATCCAGAATTGCTGAATACGGGCGTCTATTCGAATGCAGACAGCTTTATCCTTGACGGAGAAGTAATCGCTCTTGTGGATGGGAAACCGTCCTTTCATCAGGTCATGAAGCGGGACCGCCTGCGGGGGAGAGCGACAATCGAGCATATGAAGGATGAGATACCGATTATTTATATGGTGTTTGATTGCCTGTATGTGAACGGCCAGTCCATGTTGGATAAACCCCTGTATAAGAGGCAGGAGATGCTTAGGAAGATCATCACCGAATCAGAGCATGTACGCATTACTGAGAATTTTGAGGAGGGAGAGGGCCTGCTTCGGGCCGTGAAGGAACAAGGACTTGAAGGTATCGTCTGCAAAGACTTGCAGGCTGGCTATTTACCTGGGGGGAAGGACAGCCGCTGGCAAAAGATCAAGAATTATCAGGATGTGATTGCCGTTGTAGGCGGATATATCAAAAATGGGGGCAGGATTCGTTCTCTCTTGCTAGGATTATATGGTTCGGATGGGCAGCTTTATTATATCGGCAAAGCAGGAAGGGGCCGATACAGCGAACGTGAATGGAAGACCATCCAAGCCTATCTCGAAAAAGCCGAACAAACGAATTCACCTTTTGCACATCCAGTCAAAGATGCAAAGACTTGCCAGTGGATAAATCCGATATACACGGTAAAGATACAATTCCTCGAATGGTCCGAATCAAGAACATTGCGTCAGCCGCTGGTTGACTCTTTTGTCGAGAGGAATCCGCTTGAATGCAAGTTTCGGGAAGGGGAGCGCTGATGAGATACCATGCTGAGGCCTTCCTGCAGAAATTGGACAGGAAAACAGGGCTTGCGACAGTCGCGGTTCTTAGGGGAGAAGATGCCGAGACCATTGCGGTGGTGGAGGAGCGATTTAAGCAGGAGGAGAAGGAAGCCATCCTAAAGCTCCTGATGGAGAGAGGTTCAGCGGAAGGACCAGGAGGACTGGAGGTACCGCCTGGCATTTGTATAGAAATCAGTTTCAGTGCCGTACAGGAGGGGAAAGTACTTGTCCCTCGTTTTGAGCGGCTGCTGTTAAACCATGACTGGCAAGCCTGTACTTGGACCAATCTTCTTCTTGCCCAATATGAACCGCTGCGCCTGACGAATCCTAATAAGGAAATATGGCCAAGTCATGGCATTACAAAGGAGCGATACATGGAGTATTTACTCACGGTAAAGGATTTTATGCTGCCCTTTTTATCCGGTAGGCTGCTAACAGTCAAACGTTATCCGGAAGGGGTGGGAGCAAGCGGGTTTTATCAGAAATCTGCCCCAGAGCATGCGCCTGGGTTTGTGCGGAAGGTTAAGGTGGAGAGTGATTCCCATATTATCTGCGAAAATAATCAAACATTGCTGTGGCTTGGAAACCAAGCGGCAATAGAGTTTCATATCCCATTCAATACGATTGAATCTGTCTATCCGAGTGATATTGTCTTTGATCTTGACCCGCCGGCTCTTGGTGATCTGACTCTTGCTGTGGAGGCAGCCTTGGAGATGAAAAAACTATTTGACCGCTTTAAGCTTCATTCTTTTGTGAAATTATCCGGCCGAAAGGGTATCCAAGTGCATCTCCCGCTTAACGATGGCATTCTTACTTATGAAGATACGAGAGTGTTTACGGAATTCATTGCTGCTTATCTTGTCGAGCAATTCCCTGAACGATTTACCGTTGAGCGTCTGAAGAAAAA
>CAJGCH010000119.1 GCA_904501845.1 uncultured Bacillaceae bacterium
ATGATTGAAAGTCTGTTATGCGGTGCCTCTGCCGGCCGAATGACTGGCGAGAAAATGAACGGAGACAGGGAATTGGTGGCTCAGGGAATCGGGAATATGATCATTCCGTTCTTTGGAGGCGTGCCGGCTACGGCGGCAATTGCCCGTACGAGCGTAGCCATTAAAGCTGGCATGGCAACTCGATTGACTGGAATCTTCCATGCGGTTGGTCTGCTTCTATCCATGTTTCTTCTTAGTCCCATAATGTCAGCGATTCCGATGTCAGCCCTAGCGGGTATTTTGATGGTGACAGCATGGCGTATGAATGAGTGGGAAAGCATTCATTATTTCTTCTCCCGCAAATTCGGGGGAGCCATTATGAAATTTTCGCTTACTTTGGCTGCGACCGTTGTCTTTGATTTGACCATTGCCATTGTTGTGGGAATCGTGCTTTCAGCTATTCTATTCGTTATTAACAGCGCTGAAGTTGAGATGAATATCAGCAAGATTGATAATGACAAATTAAAGGAAAAGGGCATTTCCATTTGCAAGGACCATGATCATATCCGTGTCATTTATTTAACAGGACCGATTTTCTTTGCAACCGTCCATTCCTTAACAAAGCGTTTGGAGGATGCACATCAAGGTGTGATGATTCTTTCCATGCGCGGCGTATCTTCCATTGATACCTCGGGTGTCCAGGCAATGCTAGAATTCTGCGAGGCAAAAAAGCAAGAGGGCATCACAATTGTCTTTAGCGGTGTTCAGGCGAATGTACTGAAACGCTTTGAGAAAGGCGGAGTACTGGATGTGGTAGGGCGAGACCATGTCTACTGGAGTACAGACTTAGCCTTGGCCGAGATGGATATGAATCAATCAACGGCTGTTTAATAATAAAAAATGCTCTGCGAATCAATCGCAGAGCATTTTTTTATTATGGACGAGGGAGGTCTGTTTCTAAGATGCTATATAAGAGGGAATCACGCCAGCCGTCTTTAATAAGCAAGTTTTCTCTTATTCTTCCCTCATAGGTGAAACCCAGCTTCTCCATTACTTTATAAGAGGCGATATTCCGAGGGTCACAAGTGGCATAGATACGATGCAAATGTAACTCGTTAAAACCAAAATAGATCAATAACCGTGCAGCCTCGGTTGCCAATCCCCTCCCCCAACACTCTGGATGAAGACTATAGCCAATCTCGCCATTATGACCATGAAAATCTCGAATGTTGAGCTCAGCTGTTCCAGCCAAGCGCTGCGTCTCAGATTCGATAATGGCTAATGCGTACCGCTTTCTTGGACGAAGAGCGGCATCATATATATTCTGACGAACAAAACCGCGAGAATCTTCCTCGGTATTTGGGTCCCAAGGCTGATACCGGCAGACCAGTTTATTGGAGGCGTATTCATGAACAGCCGTCCAGTCTTCCTGCTTGAATTCGCGTAAGTAAACCTTATTGCCAAATAATTCGATGTCCATCTCCTCCTAAATATCTGAGGTAGAATCAAAAAAGATTTGGGCTGTTTCCTTAAATGGTACGGTCATTGGATGGAACAGGCGGTGATGCGCTAAGCGCCTTCCCGAATATGATAAATGGCTGCTCCGGATCTTCAAGGGGCAGGAATGAATCGCTGATGATGACCCAGCCTTTAGAGCGGTAAAGGGAAATGGCTGGCCAATTATTTGTCTGTGTGGTTAAGACAGCTCGCTCAAATGGAAGATCCTTAAGCAATTGATCATGCAGGCGAGCGCCGATTCCGCGCTTGCGGCAGTTTGGGTGAACAGCAAGTTCAACAAATTCAAAGCAATTGTCGAGCCAGCCATCTGAATCATCAGATGAAAGGTGCTTAGTCAATAATTCATGATAATATTGGCCGGATAAGGAGGAGTAGCCATAGGCATAGCCCATGATATCTCCCTTATCTACGGCTACATATCCCCGGAATCCCTTATAGCCAGTATGGCGCTTAATGCGGTTTAAATGGCTTTCGCTCCAGTCATTCCATACCGTTTGATACAGGGAGACAACTGAATATAAGATTGATTCATTATCCCATTGCTGGATCTCCATCTTGTCTAATCCCCCTACCTCTTGAAAATGCTGCTGATTCGCCCGCATTCCTCATCAGTCAGATGGATGTTCCATGCCCTGATATTATGAAGCACTTGTTCAGGCTGTTTCGCTCCAGGAATGACAGCATCGATAGCATCCTGCTTCAAGTACCAAGCTAGTACTAGATGAGCTACCTCAGCATCTTTGTCGGCTGCTATCTCACGAAGCTGCTCCACTTTAGCCAGGTTTTCTTCAAAGGCCTTGCCCTGAAAGAGCGGATTGCGGCTCCGTCCATCGTTAATAGGAGAATTTATCGTGTATTTTCCTGTCAATAACCCTGAGGCTAGAGGGAAGTAGGGGACAAAGGAGATGGAATGCTCTTTCGCATAAGGGAGCAATTCATCCTCTGCCTGTCTTTTCAACAGATTATATTCTGATTGGATAACATCAACATAGCCGTCCTTATTGGCTTCTTTTAATTGTTCCATCGAGAAGTTGGAGACGCCGATTGCGCGAATTTTCCCTTCATCCTTCAATTTCTTTAACGCGCCAACAGCCTCATCTTTAGGGGTATGCTCGTCAGGAAAGTGGATATAAAATAAGTCGATATAGTCTGTGCGAAGGCGGATAAGGCTGTCCTCAACAGACTTACTCAGAAACGCTGGCGAATTATCAACGACCATCTCATCTTCCACATATTTATGAGCGCCCTTCGTAGCAAGGATAAGCTGCTCGCGTTTTCCTTTCTCCCGGATGACCTCACCAATCAATTCTTCAGATCGTTCAGGTCCGTATATATAGGCCGTATCAATGAAGTTAATGCCTTGGTCGATTGCGGTGCGGACAATTTCTCTTCCCGTCTCCTCATCAAGGTTCGGAAAGATATTATGGCCGCCAACAGCATTTGTTCCAAGTCCAATGGGGTTGATATACAAATCGGTTTTTCCAATACGCACTTTATCTGACATATTTATCCTCCTTTGAATGTGTTGGTCCTATCATAGCAAACAGGGAGGAAGCGAAGGAAATGATATGGTCTGGAAAAAAGCGAAGGGCCCAAGGATTTCTCCATGGGCCCTTACGCAAAGAGGGGTGGGGGTTTATCTAATGGGTTGGTCATTTGTTTGTGTGTTCTATAGTGAGTATATAACAATTGATAACGATTATCAATATCAATAGAGTTAAAATTATGTCAATTTTATTACAATCGTTTTTGTAAATTGGAAGACGGCTTTCGCTGGACAGTCATCATAATATCCATCTCATGAATTATTATCTCCTTTTCTATCAGAAAAGCCTTATTGCAGAGGAATATACAATAAGGCTTCTTTTAAAACTATTTTCTGACGGCTGCTGGCTGCGCTTGGCTTTCGAGGTCATTTGCCTCTTCCGCATTATCTAGCCTTGAAGCCCAGTATGAGGCGATGATGGGGCCGGATATATTATGCCATACAGCGCCAAAGGCACTTGGAAGGGCCGTCATCGGATCGGCGAAGTGAGCCTTTGCGAGCGATACACCGAGCCCTGAATTTTGCATGCCGACTTCAATACTGATGGCCCTTCTGTCTTGGATTGACAACTTTAAGAACTTCGCTGCAACATATCCGAAGAATAATCCAAAGGCATTATGCAGGAAGACGGCAAGAAAGATTAAAAGACCCGCTGAAGCGATATTCTCCCGGTTGCCGGCAACGATGGCACTGATGATGATCATGATGGCGAGCACGGAAATGAGAGGAATGATGTTCAAGCTTTTCTCCACCGTTTTCGGCAGGAGTTTGCTTACGACTAATCCGAGGACAATCGGGATGATAATCACTTGAATGATAGACATGAACATGGCAACCGCATCAACCGGCATCCATTGCCCGGCAAAAATCAGCAATAAGAATGGTGTCATAATAGGGGCAAGCAAGGTAGAACATGATGTCATCGTAATGGAAAGCGGAACATTGCCTTTTGCCAAATAGACCATAACATTGGAGGCCGTTCCGCCTGGCACTGAGCCAAGCAGAACGAGACCTGCGGCGAGCGCGGGAGGCAATTGAAGCAAATAAGCTACCACGAATGCTGCTAATGGCATAATGGTAAACTGGGCGATAAGACCGATGATGACGGGGACTGGATGTGTGATAACCATCTTAAAGTCTGCTGCCTTTAGCGTTAATCCCATCCCGAACATAACAACGCCCAGGAGAATAGTAATATAGCTGCCTAAACCTAAAAAGGGACTCGGGATAAGATAGGCTATCACAGCTGTTAAAATAACAAGAATGGCAAAATACTTGCCGGCATATGTACTGATCGCTTCAAGTAATTTCATCTGCTTGGCTCCTAATATAGTTTATTTGGATTGAGAATATTTTTTGGATCCAGTGCCTTCTTAATGGAACGCATAATCTCTAAGGCAGGGCCATGTTCCTCTGTCACATACTGCCTTTTTCCAGAGCCGATGCCATGCTCCCCTGTACTGGTTCCCCCGCGGCTTAAGGAGAAGCGGACAATGCGATCGCTGAATTCCTTCGCTGTTTTTATTTCTTTTTTGTTATTCACATCAATCATCAGGAGAGCGTGGAAATTTCCGTCACCGACATGGCCGACAATTCCGCCAATCAGTCCCATTTCGTTGAGTGTATCTCTCGTATAATCGACTGAGGCGGCAAGCTCTGATATTGGTACGCATACATCCGTAACCATCAGTTTTTTTCCTGGTGCTGAATGGATGTAGGCATAAGCAAGATTATGGCGTGCTTGCCAGATTTGGTTACGGGAGGTGAGGTCTTCTTTGAACTCTAGAGAGCGGCATCCCATATCGTTTAGAATTTCAGTTGCGAATTGGATGTCTTGCATTAGGCCGGCTTGATTGCCGTGGAACTCTAAAAATAGGGTGGGCATCTCTTCAAAGGCTGTGCCGCTGTGCCGATTAAATTGGCGCATGGAATCCTGGTCAACGAGCTCAACACGGCCAATTGGTATACTAGCTTGGATGAGCGAGGTGACAGCGAGGACGGCATCATGGGTAGAGGAGAAAACAGCCCGGCCGGCGACCTCATGCTCAGGAATGCCAAACACGCGCAAGGTCAGTTCTGTAATACAGCCCAGTGTTCCCTCCGATCCGACGAAAAGTCCATTAAGATGAAGCCCGGAAGAGGATTTTGCTGCTAGTGTTCCAGTGTGAATGACACTTCCATCAGCCAAAACGACTTCCATGTCGCGGACTTGATCCCTCATTACCCCGTATTTAACGGCAGTTGTGCCGCTTGCGTTCGTAGCAGCCATTCCTCCAAGGGTGGCGTCTGCCCCAGGGTCAACAGAGAAGAATAAGCCATGCTTTCTCAATTCCTTATTCAGCTGTGTTCGTGTTACACCAGGCTGAACCTTGACGATTAAATCTTCTGCTCTTATGTCAAGAACCTTATTCATCTCGGAGAAATCTAGACAAATCCCTCCGTCATATGGAATGACATGGCCCTCAAGGCTTGTTCCCCTGCCAAAAGGCACGACGGGTATTTGATGTTCATTTGCTAATGCAAGGATAGCTGATACCTCGGCGGTTGTATGAGGAAAGACAACAGCATCCGGGTATGCCGGCTCATGATAAGATTCATCCTTGCTATGATTCATAAGAACGGTCTCATTGAGAGAGACCCGCTCCTCTCCGACTATCTCCTTTAAATGATTCACCAATTTACTATCCATCCAATCCCCTCTTGTTTGTCAGATTTGGTTACAAAAGTATTCTATCACAAAGTTATTGTAATTTTTAGAAAATTTAAGAAATAAAGGGGGTGGCGAGAAAAAGAAGCATCCATCTCTAGATGCTTCTTTCAAATGATTAAGTTATTGGGTTGGCTCTATTAAACTCGGATTCTCATCAGTTAGCAATGGTTCTTGCGTCAGAATTGACCTCAGTAGCAAAGCGGTCATAGAAGGCCGCGATTGTTGTCGTGAAGTAAGGAGAGAGGTAAATAGAAATTCCGAATAAGGTAATGCCGCCAATGGTGCTGCTGGCACCACCGGCAAATAGTAAGCCAGGGTCTTTAGCGCCTATTCCGACGGCAATCGCGACAAGTCCAATGATGATTAAAGCGAATGGGATAATCACCCATGGAAGGAAAGATAAAATTAAGACAAAAAGATTCTTCTTCCGTCCGTCCATTATGCGCCGGCTTTCCGTAATTGCCTGGAACACAGTCACTTCCGGTCTGTCACGCAAGATAAAGAAAGTCATGGAATAAGCGAGACCCTTGATGATTCCCGGGACGACCAGCAAAAGAAGCCAGAGAAAAGTAAATATATTCACCATTAAGTATGCTGCAGCATTGCGAAGGTAGTTCTGCGTGAAGCTGGAGAATAAAGCGCTGATTCCAGGATTATTGTATCGGATGAGTTCAAGGTGGAACCATTGGTATCCGATGTAAAGCGGTCCGCTGATTAAAATCAACAAGATATAAAGTATCCATTTATTTTCGGTCATTCCCAATACACTCGAAATGATGAAGTAGAGGAAGAATACGCCGATTGCGATTCCCCACATGCCATTTAGAGCTGACTTGGCGGCTGTTTTGTATGTACTTGTTTTCATTATGAATCTCCTTTATGTTTAATTACTATTATCTATAGTATGGTTTAGACAGAAAACGACGTCAATTAAAGATGAAATATTTGTAATATTCACGCAAATACTTGTTTAATCTATTAGTTCTAGTATAATTGGTAATAATTAACATACCCACCGGTTAGTATGTGAAAAGGAGAGGAAGACATGAATTTTTCCTATTCAAACAAAGTGAAGGAACTAGAACAGAAGCTTACGAGGTTTATGGAGGAGTACGTATATCCGAATGAATCATTATATGAGCAGCAATTAGATGAGCAGGAAACACGCTTTAGCGGAGTTCCGCCCATCATGGAGGAATTGAAGGCGAAAGCGAAGGAACAGGGGCTTTGGAATTTGTTCTTGCCGGAAAGTGAACGAGGAGCTGGTCTGACCAATTTGGAGTATGCCCCTTTATGCGAGATTATGGGTAGATCGTTAATTGGGCCTGAGGTGTTCAATTGCAATGCGCCAGACACGGGCAATATGGAGGTTCTTGAGCGTTATGGCACACCTGAACAGAAGGAAAGATGGCTGAAGCCTTTGCTTAACGGTGAAATTCGCTCCTGCTTCTCCATGACTGAGCCGGATGTTGCGTCCTCTGATGCTACGAATATTGAGGCAAGCATCATCAGGGACGGGAATGAGTATGTCATCAACGGCCGAAAGTGGTGGTCATCCGGGGCTGGCGACCCGCGCTGTGAAATAGCGATTGTGATGGGGAAAACCGATCGGACCGCTGACAGGTATGAGCAGCAGTCAATGATTCTTGTGCCTTTAAATACACCAGGGGTTAAGATTGAACGGACCTTGCCGGTTTTTGGCTATGATCATGCCCCGCATGGGCATGCTGAAATCACATATGACAATGTAAGGGTGCCGCTCGGTAATATGATCTGGGATGAAGGCAAGGGATTCGCGATTGCTCAAGGAAGGCTTGGGCCGGGAAGAATTCATCATTGCATGCGTTTGATTGGGGCGGCAGAGAGAGCGCTCGAATTTTTATGTAAGCGCATTCAAAAGAGGATTGCCTTTGGAAAGCCGCTTGCTAATCAAGGGGTGATACAAGAGTGGGTTGCTGATAGCCGTATTGAGATTGAGCAGGCGAGGCTGCTTACGTTAAAAGCGGCCTACATGATGGATACAGTTGGCAATAAGGAAGCAAAGAAGGAAATTGCGATGATTAAGGTTGTGGCACCAAATATGGCGCTTCGAGTCATTGACCGTGCTATTCAAGGGTTAGGAGCAGCTGGGGTCTCTGAGGATTTTCCATTGGCCGCTCAATGGGCGAATGCCCGGACCTTGCGCTTGGCAGATGGTCCTGATGAGGTGCATAAGGCACAGCTTGCAAGGCTGGAATTGAAGAAGCACAAAGAGGAGGCTGGAGTGATAAGATGACCATTCTGGAGATGTTTGAGCTTAAAGGAAAGACAGCGATTATTACCGGCGGAGGAAGGGGCATTGGGGAACAAATCGCCAAAGGCTATGCAGAGGCAGGAGCTAATATTGTCCTCTGCTCCCGCAAGGTTGAGGCATGTGAGGAGGTGGCACGGAATCTGAGGGAATTAGGTGCAGAGACTCTTGCCATTCAATGTGATGTGTCCAATCCTGATGATATTCAGAAGGTTGTTGACGAAACGATGAGCCGTTTTGGCCGGATTGATATTCTTGTCAATAACAGCGGCGCCTCATGGGGAGCACCATCTTTAGAAATGCCCCTAGAGGCTTGGAATAAGGTAATCAATGTTAATTTGACTGGCACTTTCCTCATGTCCCAGGCCGTCGGCAAGGTGATGGCCGAGCAGAAGGGCGGGAAAATCATCAATATTGCATCCGTTGCGGGACTCGGAGGAACGCATCCGGACATGATGGACACGGTCGGATATAACGCAAGCAAGGGAGCCGTCATCACGCTCACGAAGGATCTCGCGGTTAAATGGGGGAGACATCAAATCAATGTTAATGCGATTGCCCCTGGATTTTTCCCGACAAAGATGTCAAAGGTCCTG
>CAJGCH010000120.1 GCA_904501845.1 uncultured Bacillaceae bacterium
AGCCGCAATGCAGGAAATCGGAAACACTCCTCCCCCCAGAGCTTTTCCCAATATATAAATATCAGGAACGACATCTTCCCAGTCACAGGCAAACATCTTTCCTGTCCGCCCTAATCCAACCTGGATTTCATCAGCGATGAATAAGACCTTTTCCTTCTTGCAAATATCATATGCTTCTCGCAAGAATCCATCTGGGGGAATATTGATACCAGCCTCTCCTTGAATCGGCTCAAACAAGAAAGCAGCTGTATGAGGGGTAATGGCCTCTTCTAGTGCCTGAACATCACCATATGGAATCAGCTTGATTCCCGGCAGCATCGGACCAAATCCACGTTTGTATTCTTCCTCAGAAGACAGAGAAACCGCAAGCATCGTTCTTCCGTGGAAATTGCCAATACAGGCAATCACTTCTGCTTTGCCATCCTCTATACCTTTCACATCATATGCCCATCTTCTTGCCGCCTTGAAGGCCGTCTCTACCGCCTCTGCTCCTGTATTCATCGGCAGTGCCTTTTCTTTTCCAGTGATTTGGCAAATCTTCTCATACCAAGGCCCGAGCTGATCATTATGAAAGGCACGAGATGTTAAAGTGACGCGGTCAGCCTGATTTTTGAGCGCTTGAATGATTCTCGGATGTCGATGCCCTTGATTGACAGCCGAATAGGCACTCAGCATATCCATATAACGATTTCCTTCAGGGTCTTTAATCCATACCCCTTCCGCCTCTGAGACAACGATTGGCAATGGATTGTAATTACGAGCACCATACTTTTCTGTTTGTTCAATGATTTTACTAGATTGAGATATTTTCATTGCAGAAACCCTCCAATCATAACGGTCGTCTTCTTCATCATACCTTTATATGTTCAAATTTTCACGAATAATGGATCTAACAGTTCTTAATATAGAGAATATTCAATTGATAATACTATTATCTCCCATTTCCAGCTGTATTCCTATTGTTTTTTGACTGCTCTTTATACAAAAAAACAGTCCAAGGGGCATATCCCCTGGGACTGTCATAAATTCAAATTACTTCTTGATTAAGTCTTCGCGCTTGGATTGTTCAATCCACTCTTCAAGCTTGTCCTTTAACGTATTGAAACCTTGCGGAGTTTCAGCTGGAGCTGTCTTAACCGCTTGGTGCGCTGTTTTCTTTCTTGGCTTGCGGCCTTCTGCTTTTTCTGCTGGCGGCTCTTCAGTCGCACGAATAGATAAAGCAATCTTGCCTGCTCCTTCATCCACTGATAATACCTTCACATTCACTTCATCTCCAACATTAAGGATGTCATTGATATCCTTAACGAAACCATGAGTAATTTCAGATATATGAACAAGGCCTTGTGTAGATTCATCCAGCGCTACGAAAGCACCGTATGGCTGAATGCCCGTTACTTTTCCTGTCAAAACCTGTCCTGCTTCATACTTTGCAGTCATAAAACACACTCCCAATATTTTATTTAATTCTCGTTATTATACGCAATATAAAATTATATCATAAAATTTAGCCAATATCAAAGAACACCCGTTTTGTATGGTTGATTCCCGTTTCCTTCTTTTGTAAACGCGACAAATAATGATTATTTTTCGCAAAAATTACTCTTTTCATGCTAGTATTAAACGATTAAAAGCTTATTTCTATTTATCGAGGTGTATTTTCTTTATGAATAAACATGAACAATGGTCATCCAAGATAGGGTTTATCTTGGCGGCTGCCGGTTCCGCAATCGGTCTCGGAGCTATATGGAAATTCCCCTATATGGCTGGCGAGAATGGCGGCGGCGCCTTTCTTATTCTATTCATTATCTTCACACTACTAATTGGCGCACCAATCCTGATGTCTGAGTTTATTATCGGGCGGCACGCCAAAAAGGATGCCATCCGTGCCTATAAGGCCATCTCTCCTAAACGGGGCTGGAAGCTCCTCGGAATAGGCGGAGTGGCAGCTTCCTTATTGCTCTTATCATTTTACAGTGTCGTCGGCGGCTGGATTCTTTCCTATTTAGGCAGGGCCATATTTGGTTTGGTGACAGCAAATGGTCAATTCGAACAGCTATTTGCCCAAATCATCGAAAATCCGTTCGAATCCTTAGTCGCTCAAATCGTCTTCATGATCTTAACTATTATTGTCGTCCAAGGCGGGATTCACAAAGGAATCGAACGCGCGAGCAAAATTATGATGCCAGCGTTATTTCTTCTGTTCCTCATGCTTGCTGTTCGCTCCCTTACATTGGATGGAGCCATGGAGGGAGTCAAGTTTTTTCTGCAGCCTGACTTTGGGATGTTATCCGCTGAATCCTTGCTGGAGGCCATGGGACAAGCTTTCTTTGCCTTAAGCGTCGGACTCTCAGTCATGGTCACCTACGCTTCTTACTTGAATGATTCAGAGGATTTAAGCAAATCTGCCCTATCTGTCGTTGGATTGAATATTATTATTTCAGTCTTGGCTGGACTCGTGATTTTCCCTGCCGTTTTCGCACTTGGCTTTGACCCGACTTCAGGCCCTGGGCTCGTCTTTGTCGTCTTGCCTGCTGTCTTTAGCGAGATAGCTTACGGGGGGATATTTTTCGTCATCTTCATGATTTTGCTTTTGTTCGCTACTTTGACTTCAGCCTTCTCCATTTTGGAAATCACGGTTGCAGCCATTTCACGCGAGAATCCTGCTAAACGAAAGCGCTCGACTTGGCTTGCTGGATTGTTGACATTCCTTGTCGGGATTCCCAGTGCCCTATCCTTCGGGATTTTGAGTGATTTCACTATTTTCGGGAAGACACCTTTTGACTTGGCTGACTATATTACATCAAATCTCGCACTTCCGCTCGGGTCGTTATTCATCTCCCTCTTCGTCGGATATGCCATGAATCGGGAGGCCGTATATGGCGAGCTCAAAAAAGGGTCGATGATTTCAGCCGGCCTATTTAATGCCTGGTATTTCACCGTCCGCTATATATGCCCAATTGCGATTCTTGCTGTTCTGTTTTATTCAGTCGGTTTATTGTAACAATTCAGAGCGTTCTTGATGGCACCATAATGGTAAAATTAAGAAAAGGGATTAGGAGGGATTTATCATGTCAATCGGTGAAAACATACGTACACATCGGCTCGAGAAGGGGCTCAGTCAGGCAGAGCTAGCCATGCGAGCCCGTATCGGAACCCATAAGCTAGAGAAGTTCGAAACCAATGAATTGATTCCCAGCCTCCAAGTAATCTTAAATCTGTCATCTGCGCTTGATTGCCCTGCTTCTGAATTGATTGAGCATGTGCAGCCAACAGGCCCCTGTCATATGGATGATGAATTACAGTCCCTAATTCAAGAAATCGGACAAAAAAGAGCAAAATTCATCCTAAGGAATACAAAGAATATCGAAGAGACAGATTTCCTGCGTGTGATGCAAACGCTCCATGATAATGAAAATAAGCCAGTGAATTGAAGCTAAAAGGCCAGGAGATTCAGATAACTGAACCTCCTGGCCTTTATTTATGTTTATGAAGTTTTCTTTATAAAGCGCTCGATGCGGGTAACAGCCTCGCGCAACTGATCCATAGATGTTGCGTATGAACAGCGAATATGTCCCTTTCCGCCCAAGCCAAACACATCCCCCGGCACAACTGCCACCTTCTCCTCAAGCAATAGCCTCTCGGCAAACTCCTCTGAAGTCATTCCTGTGCTCTCAATAGATGGGAATGCATAAAAAGCGCCGCCAGGCTTATGGCAGGTAAGCCCAATCTCATTAAATGATTCCACCAAATAATTGCGTCTATGCAAATAGCTTCTCCTCATGTCTTCCACATAGTCAAAGCCATAGCGAAGCGCCTCAAGCGCCGCATGCTGCGCTGCAGTCGGAGCACACATGATGGCATATTGATGGATCTTCAGCATGGCTGCGGTGATTTCCTCATTCGCACAGACAAAGCCAAGACGCCAGCCTGTCATGGCAAAACCTTTAGAGAAACCAGAGATCAGAATCGTGCGGTCCAGCATCCCGTCAATCGAGGCAAAACTTGTGTATTCCTCATCATAGACGAGCTCAGCATAAATCTCATCAGACAGGACAACCAAGTCATGCTTAATGGCAATCTTGGCGAGCGCCTCTAAATCATCCTTTGAAAGCTGACTGCCAGTCGGGTTATTGGGCGAACAAATCATAATCGCTTTCGTGTTCGGTGTAATCGCTGCCTCCAGCTGCTGCGGTAATAGCTTGAAATCCGATTCCTTCGTTGTCCCAACCGATACCGCCTTGCCGCCTGCCATCACCACGAGTGGGGCATAAGAGACAAAACAAGGCTCCACAACAATAACTTCCTCACCAGGGTTCAAAATGGCCCTGAGAGCAATATCAATTGCCTGGCTGGCACCGACTGTCACGATAATCTGCTTATCAGGTGAATAATCGACATGGAAGCGTCTGCTCATATAAGAAGCAATCTCTTCACGCAATTGTATCAATCCCGCATTAGCCGTATAAGATGTGTAGCCTTCCTCAAGGGAATTGATGGCCGCTTCACGATAGCGCCATGGAGTGACAAAGTCAGGCTCCCCTACACCAAGGGAAACAACACCTTCAACCCCAGATGCCAAATCAAAAAACTTTCTGATTCCAGAAGGCTTCATGTTGCGTGCAGTGTCTGATACATAATTCGTTTTAATCATGGTGATACCACTATCCTTTTATCTTCTTCTGGAGGTGAAAAAACGGTTCCATCATGCTTATATTTCTTCAGGATAAAATGAGTTGTCGTCGAAATAACGGAATCAAGCGTTGAAAGTTTGTCCGATACAAACCGGGCTACCTCATTCATTGACTTGCCTTCAATAACGACGGATAAATCATAAGCACCTGACATTAAATAGACAGATGACACTTCCTCATATCGATAAATCCGCTTCGCCGTCTCATCAAAACCAACGCCTCTTTTCGGAGTTACCTTCACATCAATCATAGCTGTCACGCCCTCATGCTCTTCTACCTTTGACCAGTCCACAAGGGCCGCATAACGGACAATTATATTAGAGTCCTCCAGTTTCTTCAGGGTCACTTCCACATCTGAAACAGGGAGGCTCGTCATTTTCGCTATATCCTCAACAGAAATCCTCGCGTTTTCTTCCACAATCTTCATAATTTCAATTTCACTATCAGTAAGGTGCATAGACCTAGCCTCCATTATCCAATTGACTGAAAATTTAGTCTAAACTTTTTATATTATATCATTCATATCACTAATTAGGTATGCAATTCAAGAAATTTACTATATAGTCAGAGTGTTAAATACAGGCAACATTTTTCAGACTCATATTTTAGTATGCTAAAATAGACAGATATTAGATGGATGGAGGGAATAATATGGGCAATTCGAATATAAATTTCATTGAACGCAAAGGAACTGGCTCCTTGAAGTGGGACCATGCCGATATCTTATTCAACGGTGAAGGGCTCTTGCCGATGTGGGTAGCGGATATGGACCTCGGTGTACCCCATCAAGTCCAGGAAGCATTGAGTGAGCGCGTGAATCATCCCGTTTTTGGGTATGCACGCCCGCATGATTCATTGTATGAAGCCGTCATTAACTGGATGAAAGATAAGCATAATTGGACCATAAATAAGGAGCAAGTCTTTTTCAGTCCAGGGGTTGTGCCTTCCATTGCGGCTGCTATTAACGCGTTCACGGAACCAGGGGATAAAGTCTTGATTCAATCACCTGTCTATGCGCCTTTTTACAGCTGTATTAACGAGAACAACCGGACGCTGGTCGATAATCCGCTCATCATTAAGAATAACCGTCTCGAGATTGACTTCGCAGATTTTGAGAATAAGCTAAAAGAAGGCATCAAGCTCTTCATCCTATGCAGTCCTCATAACCCTGGCGGGATGGTTTGGAACAAGGCAGATATTACACGTATGGCCGAATTATGCAAAGACTATGATGTCCTGATCATCTCTGATGAAATCCATGCTGATTTAGGTTTATATGGGAATGAGCATACACCAATCGCCAAAATAAATCCGAACTCCATCACCCTCATGGCGCCAAGTAAAACATTCAATATCGCAGGTCTGCAAGCATCTCTTGCCATCGCTGAAAAGCCGGAGATCATGAAAAAACTGACCGGCCAATTCCTAAAGCAAGGATTTTATGGCCTAAATGTGCTGGCTTATCCAGCCATGGAAGCCGCCTATACATATGGGAATGTTTGGCTGAATGAAGCGGTCTCTGTCATAGAAGCCAATGTCGAGCTTGTTACCAGCTTCATTAACGAAAAATTGCCAACTGTAAACGTCATCAAACCTGAGGCATCATTCCTCGTGTGGATTGATTTGCGCGGACTGGACATAACCGATAGTGAAATAACCAAGCGCCTCATCCAAAAAGGTAGGATTGCTCTTGAGCCCGGAGCAAAGTTCGGCAAAGGCGGCAGCGGATTTGTCCGTATGAATATCGGCTGCAGTCCAGAGACAGTGAAGGAAGGACTCAACAGATTATACACAGCATTCGACGATATAATTTAATGACATAATTGCGCAGGATGAAAAGCTTACGTATTGCTTTTCATTCTGTTTTTATTTAGAAAGCTCTTTTCCTACACATTGTTGCTAATGCCTAAATAAAAAAGAGACAGCTTTTTTCTGGCTGCCTCCTTTGTTCAACTAAAGTCCCCTATAGCCGGATTTTTTTATTCGTGGCAATTTACCTGCCGGCTGCTTTTTTATCCATTTTAGATATTTCTTCATTTCAGGGTCATCCTGCAATTTTTCAATTGTATTAAGCCTTATAGCCAATTCCGAATTTGGATAAAGAGCGTGAATTTGTTTATGGCAAGGAATGCACAGTTTTGATGTATCTTCAGGGCCTCCACCAAATTCTCTCGGGGTTAAATGGTGAATGGTACGCTCAACATCATCCCGTAAACAAAGTTCACACCTGCCTCTCCCTGCTTTGGCCATTACGCTATCTTCCTTTCGACTCCTACCGGATTGATTTTCGTGTTATCCAGCAATCTTAAATCGGTTCGTTTTTACTTTCCAACTCTTCCTGTCTATTTTACCAATGTAGATTATAAACGATTCACTGTTTACTCCGTCAAATGAAAGAGGCTGACTTGTTAAGCCAGCCCCTCACTCAAAAAGCTGCACCTCCAAAGTGCAGCCATTCTTTAGTCAATAATTTTTTCCTTTTTCAGCTGTTCCTCTAATTCCTTTGCCTTTTGCACTTCCCGTCGGTTATACACAATGATGAATCTCATCGTCAGTATGGCAAATATGAGGAAAATTGCCATTGTTAAGCCAGCTGGAATATATTCACCCTTATCTTCAGGAAAATATAAAAATAAGCCCATAATAAAGAAGATAGATTGCGGCATAAAACAGTATACCCCCTTCGCTCCAAGGAAACATTTGTATGTTACACCACATTATAGCATTTATTAGCATTCAGTTGGTCTCATTTTTTCTAAAGAAAAGGAGCCTAACTGCTTAGGCTCCTCCATTTCGTCCAGATGGTTTTATCACACCGTCTTATTCCTCATATTCCTTAACTTCACCGTCTTCTATGATTGTAAGCCTTCGATCAATCTCAAAGGAGCCTTCCTTTGTAACGCTTGGAATACTGTAGACTTTCTTTTCATCAGGGATACTATCTAATCCATCCTGAACATGGCTTCTGATTTTCTCTACATCATCCACCGTTCCCGCAGCCTCCATCGCTCCTACCAGCGCATATAATGCGATATAGTCGAGACCAGATTCAGAGCTTGGGTCCACACCATCATATTTATCACGGTATTTTTCCAAAAATCCATCCGTCCCTGGGAAGTCTGAATAGATTAATGGCGTCACCCCAATAGAATTGTTGAACGTATCATAGCTACCTGTAATGGCCTTCATCTGATCAAACTTCGCCTGGTCCATCACGATAAATCCGCCTTTAAAGCCAAGCTCTCTTGCTTGTTTGGCTACCTTTGCCGTTGCTTCTGAAGCTCCTCCTATAAACATCACATCGGGTTTCTCTTTGACGGCATTTGTGATGATTGTAAAGAAGTCTGTATCTTTCGCAAAGTCAATCGCAGAATGATAAACGACTTCTCCGCCTTGCTTTTCCCATTCAGGCTGAAGGCTCTCCGCCCAGTCCTTCCCATATTCTGTAGCAGGCGGCAGCATGGCCAATTTCTTGCCTGATGTTTCTATTGAATAGGTCGTGAAAGGCTCAATATATCCGCTGTATTGCGGAGCAACTTGCACGGTCAGCTCATTCCCTGATTCAACGACACCTGGTTCACTTGTATAGGCCCCGATGATAAACTTGTCACGTTCATTGAATACTTGCAAGGCTTGCACTCCCCCGCTATGCGGCGTGAAAATAATCGGGGCTTTATCCTCCTGCACAAGGCGTTTTGCATTGGCAGCCGCTTCATTAGGCAAATATTTATCATCCAGTGCTTTGATTTTCAGCTTATATGTTTTTCCATCTGCCTCAAACCCGCCAGCCTCATTGATTTCCTCCGCTGCCATCTCAAGTCCTTGTAATGTCCGTTCACCATAATAGGCGGCCGCTCCGCTCAATGGACCTGTAAATCCAATCGTAACTGTGTCCTCTTCGCTCCCGCCAGACGTATTAGTAGATGAACAG
>CAJGCH010000121.1 GCA_904501845.1 uncultured Bacillaceae bacterium
CAGGCTTGCCTTCATGGGCGGTTTCCATGAATTCGGCCCATATTTGCTTAGCGGTTGTTTTGTCGTATCTGGTTTCGAGCTTTCTTGATTGGTCATAGCCTGCCCAAATGCCGGTTGTCAGCTGTGGCGTGAATCCAATCATCCAGCTGTCATATTCCGTGGAGCCGGATTTGCCGGCATACGGGCGCGAGAGCTTTGGAATGATAGAGGAGCCGGTGACGGATGCATAGCCATCTAATTTCTTATCGAAGACACCTGTGAGCATTTGCGTCATGACATAGGCGTTTGCTGTATCTAAAGCCTTCTTTCTTTTCGGTTTGCGCTCGTATAGGGTATCTCCATCACGTCCAACGACCTTTGTGATGAAGAATGGCTGTACTTTTTTGCCGCCATTGGCGAAATGATTATAGGCATTGGCCATCTCAATCGGTTTGACGCCGGATGTGCCGAGGGCGAGTGATGGAACCTTGTTCATTTTGGAGGTGAGTCCAAAGCGTTTCACAGCCTTGACGAGTTCCTCCTGACCAAGAAAGAGATGGGTCTTGACCGCATAAATATTGTCCGATAAGGCAATGGCCTGCGCCATTGTGATGGCCTCATTGGCGTAATGATCGCGGAAGTTATGCGGTTTATAGCTGCTTTTCCCTTGATCGTAAGAAAAGGTCGTTTCCTCGCTTCTCATTGTTGTTGATGGAGTGAATCCTTTTTCAAGCGCGGTGTAATAGAGAATCGGCTTGATGGTTGACCCTGGCTGGCGTAGTGATTGGGTCGCGCGGTTGAAGGCGCTCTTTTCATAATTTGTTCCGCCGATCAGGGCTTTTACGCCGCCGCTTTTTGGGTTCATGGCAACGAGAGCAACCTGAAGTTCGCTGTTATCCGGGATATGCGCCTTGACAGTTTCCTCTGCTTTTGCCTGCTGGGCGATGTTCATGGTCGTATAAACGGTCATTCCCCCGTTGCGTATGAGCTCCTCATGCCCTTGAAAAATCGACCTAAGCTCCTGATTCACCGCGTCAAGGAAATAGGGAGCCTTTGCTAGATCCTTCGTATCAAGTGAGCCGAAGAAGGCGGTTTCTTGAAAATTATTCCGCGCTTTCTCTGCTTGCTCTTTTGTGATAGCACCAGTTGCCTCCATCGAGAGAAGCACGACATGCTGCCGTTTCTTCGCATTCTCAGCTGAACGAATAGGGGAGTAGAGGCTTGGCCCTTTTGGTATGCCGGCGAGGATGCTTGCCTCCGTTAACGTTAAATCCCGAGCGTTTTTATGAAAATAATAATGGCTTGCGGCTTCGATTCCATACATGCCGTGTCCATAATAGATTGTATTTAAATAACCTTCTAGAATGTCACTCTTTGAATAATGATCCTCTAGCCGCAGTGTATAGAATGCCTCCTTTGCCTTCCTTGTCCATGTCTTCTCTGACCCAAGGAAGAGGTTCCGGGCATATTGCTGCGTGATTGTGCTTGCTCCCTGAACCTTCGCGCGGGCAGCTACATCCTTCATGATAGCTCCTGCGATTCGCTTCACATCAAACCCGTTATGGGAGTAAAATTGTCGGTCCTCCACTGCAATGGTGGCATCTATTAAATGAGGTGATATCTCATCAAGCGATACCCAGTAGCGCTTCTCGGCGGCATGGCTTTCGCCAAATGGCTGAAGGTTATCGGCTAAATAAACGGTCGTTTGGGGAACAACCACCTCGGGCGCGCCGGCGATCTTGACGGCAGCCCATACGACGGTCGTGCATAAAAGGGAGACGACCGCAACGAAAAGTGCGGTAAATGAAAAGAGGCGATAGATGATTCGTTTTCTTCTTCTGCGTTCGGTTCTGGACATATTCCTTCCCCCTAAGTCTTTGGTGTCAAATCATTCATTACCAGTAGTATGAAAAAAACGGACGGGTTTTAAACAGCAAATTGGGTTTTGGGGAAAATCTTTACTTTTGAGAGTGTTTGAACTATACTCTTTTAGGTTTGCAAGAAAAAGAAGGCTAAAAATCAAGAGAATACGTCTATACTAGCAGAAGAAGGTACAGAGTTTTTTTAAAAATATAGGAAGACAAGTTGCCAGACTGTTTTTCAATATCTTATACTTGTAGAATTGAGTACTAAAACAAATCCCAGGGGGAGTTCATTATATGACCGAGGAGAAAGGTAACGCAGCTAAAGAGGTCATGGTGAGATTGAAGACAAGAATCGAGCATGAAGACGATGTCGAGAATGTCGAACTAGTCACGTTCGGGACATTGCACCATATGCCTAATGCAACATATGTCCGTTACATTGAACATGTGGAGAATAACGGGAAGATCAATACGACGGTGAAATATGATGGCACAGAAATGGTTATCATTCGGACCGGCGCTGTGAAGATGAAGCAATTGTTCAAAATTGGCTCCTTAACGGCAGGGTCATATGACAGCATCCATGGTACACTTGATTTATCGACACATACAAATGCCCTGAACCATACCGTCAATACAGAGACAAATGAGGAGGAGTTCACGGTCTCCTATCATTTATATTTGCAGGATGAGAATGTGGGGCACTATCACCTTACATTAACGGTCAAGGAGGAAAAGAACCAATGAATATCGTAACGGAAATTCAGGAACAAATTAAAGACGAAATTAAACAGGCAGTCCTTAAGGCCGGTCTGGCAGCGGAAGAAGAAATTCCAGGCGTAATCCTTGAATTGCCTAAAGATAAGGCACATGGTGATTACTCAACGAATATGGCGATGCAGCTTACTCGCATCGCGAAAAAAGCCCCAAGAGCGATTGCGGAAGCCATCATCGAGAATTTCGACACGACAAAGGCATCTATCTCGAAAATTGAGATCGCCGGACCGGGCTTTATTAATTTTTACTTAGATAACAGCTATCTAACGGATTTGATTCCGGCTATTCTTGAAGCACAGGAAGCTTACGGGGAATCGAATGTCGGTAAGGGCGAGAAAATCCAGGTTGAGTTCGTATCTGCCAACCCGACAGGTGACTTGCATTTAGGCCATGCCCGCGGTGCAGCTGTAGGGGACTCGCTTTCTAATATCCTTGATAAAGCAGGCTGGGACGTATCCCGCGAATATTACATCAATGATGCAGGAAACCAAATCAATAACCTTGCTTACTCTGTTGAGGCACGCTACAAGCAGGCGCTTGGCCTTGAGGCAGAAATGCCAGAGGACGGCTACCACGGGGAAGATATTATTAATATCGGGAAACGCCTGGCAGAGGAATTCGGCAGTCAAATCCTTGATAAGAATGAAGAGGAGCGCTTCAAATTTTTCCGTGAGTATGGCTTGAAATATGAGATGGAGAAATTGAAGAAGGACCTTGAGAGCTTCCGCGTCCCGTTTGATGTATGGTTCTCTGAGACATCCCTTTATGAGGATGGCAAGATTATGCCCGCATTGGAGCTTCTTCGCGAGAAAGGGCATATTTATGAGAAGGATGGAGCAACATGGTTCCGTTCTACAGAGTACGGTGATGATAAAGACCGTGTATTAATCAAGAATGACGGCTCTTACACATATTTATTGCCAGATATCGCTTACCACAAGAACAAGCTTGAGCGCGGCTTTGAGAAATTAATCAACATTTGGGGCGCTGACCATCATGGGTACATTCCGCGTATGCAGGCGGCTATCCAAGCAATGGGTTATCCGAAAGATACGCTTGAAGTGGAAATCATCCAGCTTGTTCATTTGTTCAAAAATGGCGAGAAGATGAAGATGTCCAAACGTACAGGTAAGGCTGTTACGATGAGAGACTTGATGGAAGAGGTTGGCCTTGATGCGGTTCGTTACTTCTTTGCGATGAGAAGTGCGGACTCCCACATGGACTTTGACCTTGACCTGGCTGTTTCTCAATCGAATGATAACCCGGTTTATTATGCTCAATATGCCCATGCGCGTATTTGCAGCATTTTGCGCCAAGGTGAAGAGATGGGCATCACGCTTGATGGAGAGGTTAATTACAGCCAAATCGGTTCTGAAAAAGAAATCGACTTGTTGAAAAAACTTGGCGAGTTCCCGCAAGCTGTTGCGGAAGCCGCTGAAAAACGCATGCCTCACCGCGTAACAAACTATATCTTTGACCTGGCGTCTAATTTCCACAGCTTCTACAATGCGGACAAGGTGCTAGACCTTGAGCATCCTGAACGAAGCAAAGCTCGTCTTGCCCTCGTGCAGGCAGCGAAGATTACCTTGGCAAATGCCATGAAACTAATCGGTGTATCTGCTCCGGAAAGAATGTAAACAGAACGAAACGAAAGGCCATCCTCTGACAATAGAGGATGGCCTTTTCATTTGAACCGAATCTTGCCTCCGCTGATCCGCTTGACCCCTCTGATGGAGGAGAGGTCCTCAATTAGCTTCAGCATCGCGATATCCTTGTTCTTCGCTTCGATAATGAAATCAATCTCCTTGATTCCGGCTGATTTCACAAGCTGGATGAAGGGCAGGATGAATTCCATGTCAACATTGGCAGCATGGGCCCTGATTTCCTTTTCGGACCTGGGGGAGGAGATATGGATTTTTGGTTTCCAGCCGCGCTCTTCCCATGTTTCCAAAATGCGCGGGAGAAGGGTCTTTAGCTCTTCTGAGGAGGGATTCGCAATATGGTGGTGATAATCGAATAGAAGGGGGATTTTCTCCCGCTCGCATACCTGCAAGGTTTCTTCCGCTGTATAGGTTTTATCATCATTCTCTAGGGTCATCCGTTCCTTAATAGGTTCGGGAAGTTTCTTGATATTTTGATAAAAGCGGCTGATGGCGGCCTTTTTATCACCATAAGAACCGCCGACATGGATATTGATCAGGGAGCCATCCGGCATGCCCATCGCTTCTAGGAGACGGTAGTGGTATTGCATATCTTCAATCGCCTTTTCTGTCACATCCTGATTAGGGGAGGTGAAGAGGGTGAAGGCATTCGGATGGAAGCTTACCCGGAGGCGATGATCCTTGACGAGTTTGCCGATCTCTGCCCAGTCCTCCTTGAAGGGAGTGATATAATCCCATTTCACGTCCGGGTGGGTGGCAAGCGGTACGATGGAGCTGGAGAAGCGGTAAATCTTGATTTCCTTCGCGATATTATAATAGAGAATCCGTTTAGTCGTTTCGATATTCTGCTTCGTCAAATCGAGCAAGCGGGTCCTTTGCTCGCTGGCAGGAAGCCCGCTCCAGCGCGTGTAGGTAATCGTCTTTGAGGGGGAGGAGTCCCAAAGATCTAAGGCGGTTGAGACATACCCAAATTGAATATCCATGAACAGGCATCCTTTCAAACGAGAGTGATTTTAACGATTTTAAGAGCCAGTTGCGAATAAAAAGTGATTTACACAAACCATGAAGTTAGTATGGCAAGTTTGCCGTGAATTTACCCTCATATCCCTCCTTGGATGCATGTGTTTACTCCTAAGTTTAGAATAATTTCAAATTGATGGAAGATATAGATTGACTGAACGCTCATTCATAATTAAAATGGAAATAGATATTAATGGAATATTTAGGAATGCAGCTATTTGAAACATGCAAGCGAGAGTAGCAGCAAAATAAGGGGCGAAAGAGGGATGGAGATGAATGGACTGCTTTGGATCAATTTAATTGCAGCTATACTTGTAACCGCTTACGCAGTCTATCTGTTTGCGTATTTGGTTAAGTCTCGAATCGAGTTTATCAAGCTCGGCAAGAAAGAAGAGTTTGATAATGATGTAAAGAAACGGCTCGAGAAGATATGGGTGTATGTGTTTGGACAGAAGAAGCTGATGAAGGACAAGAAAAGCGGTACGATGCATGTGCTCTTCTTTTATGGATTTATATTGGTCCAATTTGGAGCCATCGATCTAATCTGGAAAGGAATCAAGCCGGGTTCTCACCTGCCGCTTGGTCCGCTCTACCCGGTTTTCACGTTCTTCCAGGAAATTGTTGTGCTATTGGTTATGGTAGCTGTCATATGGGCGTTTTACCGCCGCTATATTGAGAAGCTTGTCCGATTAAAACGGGGGTTTAAATCAGGGCTAGTGCTAATCTTCATCGGCGGACTCATGCTAGCGACCTTAGTCGCTAATGGTGCCTCCTTAATTTGGCTGCATGGGGGAGAGCTGCACTGGTCTGAACCAATTGCTTCATCTATCGCCTTTTTGCTTGGCTGGATGAGTGAGACAGCGGCAGCAGCCGTGTTCTATGTGGCTTGGTGGATACATTTGCTGTTCATTCTGACTTTCTTGGTGTACATTCCACAATCAAAGCATGCGCACTTGATCGCGGGGCCGGCCAATGTGTATTTCCACAGGCTGACACCGCCTAAGTTAAAGCCGATTGATTTTGAGGATGAATCACAGGAAACATTCGGCGCCGGAAAGATTGAAGATTTCACGGACCTTCAGCTTCTCGACCTCTATGCTTGCGTAGAGTGCGGACGCTGTACAAATATGTGTCCCGCATCAGTCACTGGGAAGATGCTTTCCCCAATGGACTTGCTATTGAAAATGCGTGATCATTTGACGTTTACAGGTGCGGCCGTTACGCGAAAAGAGCCATGGGTGCCATCCTTTGTCTTTGCCAACACGAAGGGCAACCAAATCGCGATGGCAGCGAAGGGACAAGGAGCTGCCGAATCGGCGGCAGCAATTGATATGTACAATCCGGCACTTGTCGGCGAAGTCATCACAGAGGAAGAACTTTGGGCGTGCACGACTTGCCGCAACTGTGAGGATCAATGCCCGGTCATGAACCAGCATGTCGGCAAGATCCTCGATATGCGCCGTTACTTGGTGCTGACAGAAGGAAAGGTTCCCGCAGATGCCCAGCGTGCGATGCAAAACATCGAGCGTCAAGGAAATCCTTGGGGACTGAACCGTAAGGAACGTGAGGTTTGGCGTGAAGCGCGCGAGGATGTGCATGTGCCAACCGTCAAGGAAATGTCCAAAGCGGGAGAAGAATTCGAATACTTATTCTGGGTCGGTGCCATGGGTTCCTATGACAACCGTTCCCAAAAAATCGCCCTCTCATTTGCACGCTTGCTGAATGAGGCTGGCGTCAAATTCGCCATCTTGGGCAATAAAGAGAAGAACTCAGGCGATACGCCGCGCCGCCTTGGAAATGAATTCTTGTTCCAGGAGCTTGCGACGAAGAATATCGAGGAATTCACGAAGAATGACATCAAGAAAATTGTCACGATTGACCCGCATGCCTTTAATATTTTCAAAAATGAATACCCTGACTTTGGATTGGAAGCAGAAGTGTACCATCATACACAGGTACTGGCTGAGCTTGTAAGGGAAGGAAGATTAAAACCGGCTCATGCAGTTAATGAGAAGATCACCTTCCACGATTCCTGTTACCTTGGCCGTTACAATGATGTGTACGATGCACCGCGTGATATCTTGAAAGCCATACCGGGCGCGTCCTTTGTCGAGATCGAAGGACGGAACCGCGAAAATGGCATGTGCTGCGGAGCGGGCGGCGGCTTAATGTGGATGGAGGAAGAAACAGGGCACCGCATCAACGTCGCAAGAACAGAGCAGGCGCTGGCTGTCAATCCGACCGTTATCAGCTCCGGCTGTCCGTACTGCTTGACGATGCTCAGTGACGGAACGAAGGCGAAGGAAGTAGAAGAGGATGTTAAAACCTATGATGTAGCAGAGCTTTTAGAGAAATCCGTATTTGGAGAGGAAAAGGAATTAGCGTCCTAATCGGTATATCAAAGGGGTCTATATAAGAAGTGAGGAAAGAGACGGAGATCCTGCACCTATATGTATCATATAAAAATAGAGTGTATGGATTCCTGTTTCTTTCCTTTTTATGTAAAATAAAGGGTGAAGAAGGTTAAAGCGCTTACATTATGAACGAGCGTTCAGTCGTGAATGGGTGAAATACGATAATCGGAGGGGAAAAGATGGAGAAAACGGTTATTTTAGATGGCGCAAGAACGCCTTTTGGCAAATTCGGGGGAACACTCAGCAGTTTAACGGCTTCACAGCTTGGCGGTATAGCTATTAAGGAAGCTATCACCCGCTCCGGCGTTCAGGCGGAGGAAATTGATGAAGTCATCATGGGGTGTGTGCTTCAAGGGGGCCAAGGTCAAATCGTATCTCGCCAGGCAGCGCGCGAGGCTGGATTGCCTTGGGAAGTAAAAACGGAAACGATTAACAAGGTATGTGCGTCAGGGCTGAGAAGTGTTACATTGGCAGACCAGATTATCCGCCTCGGTGATGAGGAAGTCATCGTTGCCGGCGGAATGGAATCGATGAGCAATGCGCCCTATATTTTGCCAAAGGAACGCTGGGGAGCAAGGATGGGGGACGGCCGTGTCGTTGACATGATGGTCCATGACGGTCTGACATGCAGCTTCACAGGCGTTCATATGGGTACTTATGGCAATAGTACAGCGACAGACCTTGAGCTGACGAGAGAGGACCAGGATGCGTGGGCCTACCAAAGCCACCAGCGGGCTATTGCTGCAATCGAGGCAGGGCGCCTTGAGGAGGAAATCATCCCGGTTACGGTCAAAGAGCGCAAGGGAGAGCGCATCGTTGCGGTCGATGAGGCGCCAAGAAAGGATACGACAACAGAGCGATTGGCTGCACTGAAACCAGCCTTTGGAGCGGACGGGACCATCAC
>CAJGCH010000122.1 GCA_904501845.1 uncultured Bacillaceae bacterium
ATGTTCCAAACGAATGAAGAACAGACTAATGATGATGGGGAAATCACACAATCAAAATCGAAAATGTATATCTACCATTATAAGGAGGCAAAACTTTCAGAGCTTACATTGCCTGCCGAACTGCAAGATCGTACGGAGGCTGATATTTCGTATATGTACGATCAAGAATATTTATATGTAAACCTTTCAACGTCTGATGAAGATAAACTAAAAGGGACTGTTTATAAAATCGATTTAACAACCGGCAAAATAGCTGATACTCTAAGCCTCACTGCGAGCGATAACCTTCAAGTCGATTGGATTAACCTAAATGAGGATTCCATCCAATTATTTGGCCGTGATTCCGAAGGCCACCCTGTCTTTGCCATCTATACTCTTGAAGAGGGTAAACTGCTGTTTGAAGGAAGAATTATGGCGAAGGATTCCAATGCTGTGAACTTTAGGGATCTTGACATATCCCTTGACGTTATTACCGGCATTTAACTTGCTATCTGTGTTTTATCCCTCCCTTGTAAAGGGAATAAGGAAAGAACGATGATGAGTGGAGGGAAAAAAATGTTCTATATATATTTTGAAACAGAATCTCGCCTGCTGCATGAAGGCACAAAGTATAATATCGAAGTACCAACTCGAGCACTTCAAGACGAGATCGCAAGTGAGCTCGAGAAATATGGCGAAGTATCCAATGTCCAAAAATTAGACGAACCGGTATCTGAATATCCGGTTTTAACGAAGGAAACATATAAACGAAATATTTAATAAAAAACCTGGGCCGGATGCTTTCCGGTCCAGTTTTTTGTGTGCTATTCCATGTTTGATCCATCTTTCCCCCACCCTTCCTATATGAAGCATGGGCATGGGGTGGGCTTTGCCTGGCTTCTCCCATACTTCACCCACCTTTCTCCCACCCTTGCCCCATATAGCATGGGCATTGGGTGGGCTTTGCCTGGCTTCCCCCATGCTTCACCCATCTTTCTCCCGCCCTCGCCCCATATGGCATGGACATTGGGCGGGCTTCTGCTCCTCCATCATCCTTCCAGTTTTCATCCCAATAAAAAAAGAGAAGCAAGATTCCTCTCGCTTCCCCGTTCTATGATTCGTATTCCACATTAGCTTATTCTGTCTTGCGTGCTTCTTTAATTGGCATAACGACGTATTCGCTTACGCCAATGATTTGGTCTTCATCAATGAATCCTAGCCCGTTTCGGCTGTCCATGCTGTTTAAGCGGTTATCACCGAGGACGAAGTATTTATTCGATGGTACAGTGATTGGCCCAAAATCCCCGGTATAGTTCATGTCAATCGCATGGGCTTTTTCGATTTCTTTGTCAAGGTATGGCTCATCTACTTCTTTGCCGTTAATCATTAGTGCGTCATTTTCCATTTCTACCTTGTCTCCTGGGAGGCCAATGATTCGTTTGACATAGTTGATGTCTTCACCTCCATCGATGACAATGATATCTTGGCTATTGACCGAACCGGTATAGGTAGCTGCTTTATTAACGAGCAATTTTTCATTGTTATTTAGTGTCGGCTCCATGGAGGCTCCTTCTACAATGAATGGTTCAAATAAGTAGGCTCGTACGCACAGTGCCATTATGAGTGCGATTGTTATTGATGTGATCCAGCTGAACAGTTCAGATTTCATTATTTTTTTCATGCGGGTCATCCTTTATAGGTTTCTTCCTATTAGCTATACATTTCCTTCATTGTATCATGTTAAACTAATATTCCTTCACACTGAGCACTCACCGTTTCTTTACAAATATGTTACGTTTGTTTGCTAATGGGCAGGGAATAAAATAAAAATAAAGCTATAGACTGTTTAACATGCAGGGAAGGGGATTGGTTTTCATGCTTAGCTTAACGAGGAATCATGATCCGAAGAAAAATGTGCAGCTGCTTTCAAAGTGGCTTCCAATTGGAAGAACAATGGACAATTTGGCGTTAGAGGCAGAGCAGGTATTGAAGGAAACAATCCGCCAAAACGATAGAAAGAAAAAGAATGCTCCCTTAACAAAACGGTTAGCTTACTTCTTCCCGCGGCTGCTTCTGACGACAAGGAAGGCACCTGGTTCAGCTCATCCTTCTGCCATTAAAGAGGGGACGCTTTACCCTGAATGGAAAGATAAGCTGGATGCCGAATATAATGTGCTGAATCATGCGATAAACAGACATGTGAATGTACTTGATTATGGAGCTGTAGGCGATGGCATAACCGATTGCACGAGTGCCTTTGCCAAGGCAATCGGGCATGGACGAAGAATGGTTACTATCCCTGCTGGCACGTATGTCGTCACTGGCATCAGGCTCCCTTCTTTCACCTGCTTTGTCGGCGATGGAAAAGGTCAGTCGGTGATAAAGCTGTCTAACCAAGCTGGTGTTTCTGCCACTCTTTTGGCTAACGCGAATCCTGTTAGAGGAAATCATCATATTCTTGTACAAGGGGTCACGCTTGATTGGAATGCTGCCCGCCTGCCGTCCGGGCAAAAAACAAGTGCGGGAAATAACCGTTCCAGCTGCCTTACTTATGCACATGTCACATATGGATGGGTAAAGGATGTAGAGGCGGTGAATGCGGGTTTACATGCCTTTGATCTTTCAGCAAGCTTTTATACATATTTGGGAGATGGCACATGGTCGCGAGGTCCGAGCAGGTATATTTGGGTTGATTATGTTACAGGTCACGGGTTTGGTGATGATGGGGTCACGACCCATCATAGCAGCCAAATTCTTATCACAAACAGCCATATGTGCTTTCCAAGCGGACGGGCGCATCTTGAAGGCTTTTCCAATTCTAATGGCTTCGAGGTGGATGATGGATCAAATGATGTTTGGCTCATTCATAATTCATCCAGCCATTGCTTTGGGGGTGTTGAAATAAAAGCCCATGCTACGGCTTCTGCCGCAAGCAACGTTCATATCTACGGCCATTTGTCGGTTCATGATAATCGTTCCTTTAATTTCCGCCATATCGGGCATCATTTGCAGACTGATCCAGATTCCCTATCTGCCTTTAATATCAGTGCCGTGAATCTTGTCGCAATCGCACCTGTATACACCGATTTGTATAAAAGTTCCTCCCCTCGCTGCCTGGTCGTGTCAGCATATCAGAATGTCGTCATTAACCAATTGACCATGATTGGCGACCCTGATTATGATTATGAGGGTGAACCAGCTGCCGCTCTTCAATATAAATCAAAATACATTACCCTTCGCCATGTATCTTCCCGTCATTTCAAATCAGCTGGGACAGATATCAAGATTTTTGGAGGAAATCAATCTGCTGACAACATCCAGCTTGAAGAGCTGCATTTTACCGATTCAGCCCCAATAGCGATCGACATTGGTCCAAAGGTGAAAAATATATCGATTTCCTCTCTTTTAGCTGCCAGAGAAAATGGGATTGCGGCCATCCGTGTTGCAGAACAATCTGCCCTCATATCAAATATCGAAGCTACAGGATATCAAACATCGATTAAATTTGCCGGAAAACCCAATCATCTGTCATAAAAGGGCATCTGAGGGCATACCTATTTAGTGGTTGAATTTGTTTGTATGTATCACGAAGAGGTGACTGCCCATGAACCTGATGCTTAAAGCTGTGAAGCAACTAATCTTTTTCTGTAAGGAAGTTCTGCCTCATGTTTTGTCGCTCATTTATTATTCAGGCATCATCACAGTGATTGGATGGACAATCGCCCAGCTTCTTTTCCTGGAAACCCCACCGTTTACAGCTGACCCTTCCATCCCTCCTACATGGTGGACTGAATACATCATTAAGCCAATTGTTTCTTCTGAGGCAAACCGTATTATTTTCAAAGGTCTTTTTTACCTCCTTATCTGGATTTTTCTGTTCATGATTATCCCTTTGACTACTCGCCAATTAAAGCGGTTTCGCTTATTCCAGATGGAATTTGAGGTAGAGGATAAGGAAACCGCTGCTGCAGAGTTTATTGAACTGCAGAGCGAGAAAGCAACCATACTCTCTCATATGTATTCAGATACATTCATTGGGAAGCTTTTTACCTTTCTTGATGAGGAATCCATGCAAGTTGACTATCACTCTGCCTTAGCCTACTTTCTCGAGGATTTAAAAATCAGCTATCGTCAAAATTACCAGATCCCGTTTGAGTTCAATACGTATGATTTTTATCAATTAAGCGGTGTCGAGCGAAGCTATGCTGAGCTGTCAAAGGAAACAGGCGAGCCAGAGGTTATCAATTGGGAACGACCGCTCGAAAAATTCAAAAAAAATAGACTAATCTTCCATTTCCTCTATAAAGGCATAGAAAAAGTGACTATACTCTCAAGCCACTCTGCACAGTTCGATATTATCGATAAACAAAACATCCTTTTCCTCCATTATGCTCTCATGTCTCAATCCGAAATCATTGAATACGCCATGCAGCTTGAGAAGGAAGAATGGCCATTTATGAAAACTCCCCTATAACTTATAAAATCTATATAATATTTATATTTTATTTATACAAAAAGGTTTAAGTATGTCCAATTAAGTGAATATAACCATTGATTACAAAATACTATACTATGCAAAGGGGATTTTCAAAATGAACATGGTTCAAAAAATCGCACTCGTTCTAACTATTATTGGAGCAATTAACTGGGGATTAGTCGGCTTCTTCCAATTTGATCTTGTTGCCTCATTATTCGGCGGCCAAGATGCCATTCTTTCACGTATTGTCTATGCTTTAGTCGGGGTTGCCGGTTTGATTAATCTCGGCTTGCTATTCGCTCCTGCAAAAGAAACAACAACAGCTTCATAATAAAAAGCAGCATTCCCCTCCTTTATGCGAGGGGTTTTGTTTTGGGAAAATGAGCGGAATGCCGTTTTAGCATCTCTTTGACAACTTGATTATTCGGGGCGAGCTCACTCGGGTCCTTCACCCTGATTTTCTTCTCGCTGAAGGGCTCCCCGAAACGCTCCCCTTTTTTATAGCGGTCATATACATCACGGATATGATCCATACATGATCCCCTCCCCTGTTCCTCACTTATGTATATTCAGGAAATCCATTAAATTCCCCATCTATTTAACTATTAATCTATGCTTTTTATAAAAAAAGAAAGTTGCCAGTAAACGGTAAAGGTTGCTGACATTCACTATAGGAAAAAGACCCATTTTATGATAAAGTTATGAATTGTTTGAAGTGAAACCTGATACATAATTTGATTAGGTTAACTCACGCAATATATGCTATGATATGTTATTGTTATCCATAAACTAATGACATTATTTTCTCAAGAAATGGAGATTTTTTATGCCGCAAAGCAAATCTTCTATCCAATCATTTAGGCAAATTTTCTTTTTGTATATAGGTTTTATCATCGCATTCGCTTGTCTGTATCTGCTCCCTGCATCTAATACAGGTGATTTGCCGCTGATTGATTCGTTATTCTTATCCACAAGCGCCATGAGTGTGACCGGCCTAAGCACAATTGACATTGGTGCAACCTTAACAAGGGTCGGCCAATCCATCCTTATGGTCGAGATGCAATTGGGGGGGATAGGAGTTGTTGTTCTCATCAGTTATCTCTTCTTGATGATGGACAAGCGAATTACGGTTTCAAGCATGCTCCTTTTATCCAAAGACCAGAATCATCATAAGCTAAGTTCCATTACTTCCCTAGCGCTCTCGGTCTTAATTATCGCGTCAATCGTGGAAACCATCTGCTTTTTCATTCTTTTTGGTGAGATACAGCCTCGCTATGATGATTTTGGAGATGCCGTCTTTGTGACCGCATTTCACTCCGTAGCAAGCTTTACGAATTCTGGATTTGATTTATTTGGGGACAGTCTTCTCTCCTTCAAGCATAATAATCTATTCCTGATTACAACCGCCATCACGATTTTCATGGGAAGCCTAGGCTATCCCACTATGATGGAATATATCCTTTCATTCAGGAGAAGAAAGACATTGTTTACGCGGATTAATATTCGCATGCATCTTCTGCTCTTATTTGTAGGAACGGCCCTTTATTTCTTGCTTGAATCAAAGAATGTGTTTGGAGAATACACTTTATGGGACAAGCTGACCAATGCCTTTTTCTTGTCAGCTACGTCCAGGAATGGCGGTTTGACAACAATTGATGTGTCAGCCTTATCCATCACGACCGTCCTCTGCCTGATGTTCCTCATGTTTATCGGAGGAGCTTCATCCAGTACCGGAGGCGGTATCCGGCTGACCACCGCCGCTGTCCTTATTGCCAAGATTGGAGCCGTGGCCAGGTCGCGCAAGGAAGTCGTGATTATGAAGAAAACCATCACACAGGATACGATTGATAAATCATTTATGATTTTCTTTACCTTTATCACACTCTTTTTCGTATCTACCATTTTACTGACGATATGGCAGCCGCATGACCTTGAGCCTATCATGTTTGAAGTCCTCTCAGCATTGACGAATACAGGACTCTCTTACGGGATCACAGATGAGTTGGCGGGAGCATCCAAAACCATATTAATATTGCTGATGATTATTGGCCGTATCGGTGTTTTCAGTTTCATCTATACCATTTTCAAAGTTGAGAAAGCAAAAGCCAGATATTTAAAAGAAGACTTAGCTGTAGGTTAATCGGCTAATCTAGTTAAAGAGGAGAATCAGACCATGAAGTCATATTTAGTCATTGGAGCCGGCCGTTTTGGAACAGGGATTGTTAAGGAACTTCACAAACAGCACTGTGAAGTGGTTGTATGTGATAAAGACGAACGAGACCTTGAATTACTCGAGGAATATGCCACCCATGCCATCGTTGGCGATTTCCGTGAGCGTGATGTGCTAGACGAATTGAAGATAGACCAATTTAATGCCGTGTTTATCGCAATTGGCTCTGATGCTTATTCTGCGATCCTTATTACAAAGAAGGTTAAGGAACGTAAAGCCAAGAAAATTATCGCCAAAGCCAACAACCGGGAAATCGGCGAAATCCTGCAAAGCTTGGGCGCTGACCGCGTGATTCTTCCAGAAGAGGAAGCCGGAAGAAAAGTTGCCCGGCAGGAATTGCTGACAGGCGTCATTGAATATATTGAAATCACGAAGGACATTTCAGCCATTGAAATGGAAGTGCCTGAAATGATGCATGGGAAGTCATTGAATGAAATGAATTTCTCAAGAAAGTTCGATATCACTGTATCCTTGGTACTGCGAAATGGAGAACCAATCCTTTCTCACTTTGCCGATTTGAAGCTGCAGCCTGGAGACGACTTTTTGCTTATCGGATCCAATACGAATATCGATAAGTTCAAGAAGAAATATAAATAGGAAGATTGCCTTGCTAGGTTCAAGTAAGGGATGAATCGATCATGCATAGACTGAACCTGTTCGCACACAAAAAGCCTGCTAATTGACGATATTAGCAGGCTTTATTTATTTTCCTGCGATTACATCCTTTTATTTCTCAATTGAGACCCTTCCAGGGTATAGCGTCTAAATTCTTCATCCAGTTCTTGTTAGGATGCATCATCCCGGCCTGAGTCCGGTGAGCTTTACTTTTATTCGCTGGCCAAGGGATAAGGCTCCAAGCGGCTCCTCAAACCCAAGATTCATTAATAATGTATTGGCCATAAAAATCTCCATCACGAGTATGCAATCCAATGGCATCGACCATTTTTTCTCCAGGAGGGATGCACAATTGCCGGTGTCAATGATTGTTTTATCTCTGATTGAATGAAGGGCAAAGAAAGGATGTTTCAATCATTGAACATTTCCGCCTATGACAAAAAAGAGACAGCTTTTCGCTGCCTCCTTGTACTCCTTTAAGCCTCTGAGAGTTTGTATGTATTCATTTCCAAAAGCTTCTTTGCTCTATCTTTTAGGGCAACTATGGAACTAGTCTTTCTTTTCTAGCAAAAGTTGCATAGTCCCTTTTTTCTGCTCTTTAAAATCCTCTAACCGTCTAGGAACATTTGTTACTCCGTGATATCTTGCATAAAACCCTTCCCACGCTTTTCCATCCAAGCGATAATATTGTTCTAACCTATCTATATAAGTAAACAATGCCTGTTCCACTACAATTTCAGATAGCTCATATTCGCTTGGTAATTCCATATCCAATCTTTCGCATAATAATTTTTGGATTCTCTTTGCATACTTTATCTGTCCTTTAGACACATTCAGGTTTATATATTCCTCTTCTATGCTCACAGCTGCTTAGCTCCTTCATTACGATTCATCATCTAATTATTAATTAAAAATAGATTATCGACAATAGCTTATATCATAATAAAATAATTAATAATTTACTATCTATTTAGCTTGCAATTGATTCTGCTAATGATCCATATTACTTAAGCAGATTTACCTCTCCAATTAGACGATTTTCACCAAGTCACACCTCCATCTAGCTTCATTTACGTACTTCCTGAATTCTTTAATTGCTTCTTAATTAGCTTTAATCCATCCTTGAAGAACTTCAAGTCGTTTTTCGGTGTGTCTTCTTCTCCATACCGCGTTTTCTCATATATTTCAGCCAATCTGTCATTAAGCTCATCTCCATCTAAATGAATCCTATTAAGCCAATCATGAAACGGTTCTCCGTGCCTTCTTCTATAATTCTCCTTCATTTCCTTTTCCAATTTATAGAC